>JABGXK010000003.1 GCA_018675825.1 Flavobacteriales bacterium
AATCAGTAATAATGAATCAATAAAAGGAAGAAATAAAAGAATTATTTTCATAATTATTGTTTTATCTTTGTTAACATACTATTTTTTTAAACAAGCAAATACTTTTTAATTACATTGGACATAATACAATTATTACCTGATCATGTTGCAAATCAAATAGCAGCTGGCGAGGTTATTCAAAGACCTTCTTCTGTTGTTAAAGAAACACTAGAAAATTCATTAGACTCTGGTGCTACTGAAATTCAGCTATATATTAAGGAAGCCGGAAAAACTCTTATACACGTTATTGATAATGGTTGTGGCATGAGTAGTAATGATGTTGTTAAATGCTTCGAGAGACATGCTACTTCTAAAATACAAAGCGCGGATGATTTATTTGCAATTCAAACCATGGGCTTTAGAGGTGAAGCCATGGCTTCAATTGCTGCAATTTCTCATATTGAACTTGAAACAAAACTAATACAGGAAGAATTAGGAACTAAAATTATTATTGAAGGTGGAAATATTATTAGCAAGAATGATCACGCATGCAGCAATGGAACTGCAATTAAAATTAAAAACCTATTCTACAACATACCTGCAAGAAGAAAATTCTTAAAATCAAATAATGTTGAGATGCGTCATATAACTGAAGAATTTAATCGAATTGCATTATCTCACCCAGAATGTAAAATGCAACTATTTCATGATAATAAAGAAATTTATTTCTTACCAAAGACTAGATTTAGACAAAGAATAGTGAATGTAATTGGATTAAAGAATAATGAACGTCTTGTACCAATCGAAGAAGAAACAAGTCTTGTAAAAATTAATGGTTTTATATGCAAACCTGAATTTGCAAAACGAACAAGAGGAGAACAATATATATTTGTAAATAAAAGATTTATTAAAAACTATCATATCCAAAGTGCAATATCAAAAGCATTTGAAGGATTAATAAGTTCTAATCATCATCCATCATATTTTATTAATCTAGTTGTTGATTCTACAACCATTGATGTTAATATTCACCCAACAAAAACAGAAATAAAATTTGAAGATGAAAAATCAATATATGCAATTATCCGATCAACAGTAAAAAAATCATTAGGTCAATATAACATATCTCCAAGTATAGATTTTCTTCAGGAAAACTCATTTAATGTAAATATTCCTGCAGAGAATATTCCAATAAAAGAACCTAAAATCAAAGTTAATCCTTTATACAACCCTTTTAATGAAGATAACGAATCTATTAAAAATGCTGACTCGTTAAATCAACAAATAGAACTTATTAAAGAGGATGATTTGGATCACAATAGTAAATTTATTCAGTTAAATAAAAGATATATCCTCAAAATTAATCAAGATGCAATATTTATTATCCATCAAAGAAGAGCAAATCAACGTATCCTTTATGAATATTATTTAAAATCAATAAAAAACTTAAATACAGAATCACAAAAACTACTATTTCCAGTAAAGATTTCATTATCTAATCAGGAGAGTAAGATTATAGAAGAATTAAAAGAGGATCTTCATAAAATTGGATTTGTATTTAATCTAGTAGAAGCAAATAAGCTTTCATTTGAGGGGGTTCCTGTAAATTGTAATAAAGATAATATACAAAATATCATTGAAGATATCATTGAGCAATTTAAAGAAAATAACGATGTATCTATTTCCCAAGATCATAGACTGGCATTATCATTATCAAGTAGTATAGCTGTTAAAGACTATAAACAGTTTACAGAAAAGGAAATGATAAAACTGAACACTGAATTAATAAATTGTGACCAACCTAGCTTTTCTCCAAAAGGAAAACCAATAATGGTAAATTTTAATATTAATGATATAGATAAATTTTTTAAATAATGTATAGACAATCTTTTTCTCAATTACCACAAGTCATAAAAAATCTACTTATTATTAATGGGCTATTCTTTCTTGGTACAATTTCTCTAGATAGTTTTGAAATTGACCTTGTACAGTTATTTGGACTTCACCCATTTCAATCTCATGATTTCATGCCTCACCAACTAATAACTCATCTTTTTATGCATGGTGATTTTACACACCTCTTCTTCAATATGTTTGCATTATGGATGTTTGGTAAAATTTTAGAAAACGTATGGGGAGGTAAAAGATTCTTAACTTATTATATCATTACTGGATTAGGTGCAATGATATTATATTCAATTGTACAACAGATACAAATTTCTTTAATAGAGGTAAAAATGACTGTTGAACAAATACAACAAGTTTCTAGTCAACAAGGTTACGATTGCTATCGAGAATTAGTAAAATTGAATAAAATTGGACAAGGGCTTACTGATTATGGCTATAGTCAATATGGAATAATAGGAGAGGAAATGAAAAGTTTACTCTTTTTATATAACACTCCTGTTGTTGGTGCTTCAGGTGCAGTATTTGGCATATTACTCGCATTTGGAATGTTATTCCCAAATACTTTACTGTATGTTTTTTTTGCTATTCCTGTAAAGGCTAAATATGTTGTACTCGGATATGGTCTTTTAGAATTATTTTTAACAATTACAAACAGTAATGATGGTATCGCACACTTAGCACATATAGGAGGCATGATATTTGGTTTTTTCCTCATAAAATACTGGAATAAAAATACAAATTCATTTTACTAAATGAGATTAGTAAATAAAATTAAAAATGAATTTTTGAATGCAAATATCTTATATAAGTTAATCTATATAAATGTTGCAATTTATCTAATATTAGAAATTACTAAAGTCATTATCAATATATTTTTAATTGATATTAATTTTAATAATGATAAATTTTTATTGTCAGATACAAAGCAATTAATTAGTCAACCTTGGTCATTACTAACTTATATCTTCTTTCATGATAATATCTTTCATCTTCTCTTTACAACTATATGGTTACATTTTGGAGGAAAACTATTTTTACAATATTTTAGTGAGCGACAATTTATAACTACATACTTTTTAGGGGGAATATCAGGAGGGCTACTGTATATCATATCAATAAAATATCTACCATCAATTGAATTATTACATAGAAATAATGAATTAGGACCTCTAATAGGATCATCAGGAGCTGTTTTAGCAATATTAATTGCTATAACAACACATATCCCCAATTACAATCTTAAAATCCCATTAATGGGATTCATAAGAATTAAATATATTGCCTACTTTTTATTATTATCATCTATTCTAGGAATTGATGGCTCTAATGGTGGAGGAAATACAGCACATATAGGAGGTGCAATCTTTGGATTCCTTTATATAAAACTACAAACAAATACTAAAAGATCAAAAAAAAATAACAAGTCATTTATTAAATATTTAATAAATATATTTACATCATTTAATAGTAAAAAGTCTGTAAAAGAAAATAAGAAAAACAATCAAAAAGCAATAGACATAGTATTAGAAAAAATATCAAAATCAGGATATAACAGTTTAAATAAAGATGAAAAAGATCTATTATTTAAAGCTAGTAAAAAATAAATATATGATTAAAAGAAACCTTAATAAGATCCTTTATTTTATAAATTCGATTTCACTGCTAATTTTACTAATATCATATCTATTATCATTTTTATACTTTATAAGTAGACATTTCCTACCAGCTACTTTATATCTTAAATATCTAGAAAGTAATTCAGATGTTTTACCTGAATACATTG
>JABGXK010000215.1 GCA_018675825.1 Flavobacteriales bacterium
GAAAATATAAAACAAACTTTACTCCACATGCAGATTGTGGAGATAATGTTGTTATAATAAATGCTTCCAAGATAGTTATGACTGGAGATAAGTTAAATAAAAGAGAAATTTTTAGTCACACTGGTTTTCCTGGTGGTCAAAAAAGAATTACACCAAGTGAAATGTTAGCAAAAGATGGCACCTCAGTGGTAAGACATGCTATTAAAGGAATGCTTCCAAAAAATAAACTAGGTGCAGCTATCTTAAAGAACTGCTATATTTTTTCAGAAGGTGAGCATGATAAAGAAGCTCAAAAACCAACTTCATTAAACTTAAACAATCTAATTTAATTATGGATACAATTCACACTATCGGAAGACGAAAAGCCTCTGTTGCTAGAATATATATGAGTAAAGGGAAAGGTATTATTACTGTAAATAAAAAAAATTATAAAGATTTTTTTCCAGTAGAAGTATTACAGAAAAAAGTTGTTCAGCCATTTACAGCTTTAGAGCTTGAAGGTAAGTTTGATGTGAAAGTTAATGTTAATGGTGGGGGGAATACTGGTCAAGCAGATGCAATTAAATTAGCAATTGCTCGAGCATTATGTAAATTAGATGAGGAAAATAGATCAGCACTTAAAGTTGAAGGATTATTAACAAGAGACTCTAGAGTTGTTGAAAGAAAAAAACCTGGACAAAAGAAAGCAAGAAAGAAATTCCAGTGGGTTAAAAGATAAATTATTAATTATTGTTTAGTATCTAAACTATATAAGATAAGTACTAACTTCTACTTATTTAGTTGAATAAACTTAAAAAAGAAAGTAAACATGTCAAGAACAAATTTTAAAGAATTACTAGAAGCTGGTGTTCATTTTGGACATCTAAAAAAGAAATATAATCCAGCAATGTCTCCATATGTTTTTATGGAAAAAAATGGAATACATATTATCGATCTTAACAAAACAGTTGCAATGCTTGAAGATGCTACAGCTGCTATGAAACAAATTGCTAAATCAGGAAAAAAAATACTTTTTGTTGCAACAAAAAAACAAGCTAAATCTATTGTTGCAGAAGGAGCTAATAAACTAAATATGCCGTTTATCACTGAAAGATGGCCAGGAGGTTTATTAACTAATTTTGCTACTATAAGAAAATCTATTAAAAAAATGGATGGAATTGATAAAATGAAAGTTGATGGTACTTTTGAATCTTTATCTAAAAGAGAACGATTACAAATAAATAGGACTAGAGAAAAATTAGAAATTAATTTTGGTAGTATAGTAAAGATGAATCGTATGCCAGAAGCAATTTTTATTGTTGATATCAACAAGGAGCATATTGCTGTTAAAGAATCATCAAAGCTGGGAATCCGTTCATTTGCTGTTACAGATACTAACACAAACCCTAATTATGTTAACTTTCCAATTCCAGCTAATGATGATGCCTCTAAATCTATTGATTATATTATGAGTATTGTTTTTCAAGCTGTTTCTGAAGGATTAGAAGAGCGAGCAGAAGATCAAAATACAAAAGCAATAGAAAAACAGAAAAAAGCTAAGAAAATTTCTGAGGATTCTAAAGTTTAAGTTAGTGATATAAATAAAAAAAGATGACAAATATTTCAGCATCAGATGTAGGTAAACTAAGAAAACAAACTGGTTCAGGCATGATGGATTGTAAGAATGCTCTTGTCGAATCAAATGGGGACTTTGATATTGCAGTTGATATTTTACGTAAAAAAGGTCAGAAGGTTGCAGCTAAGAGAGCTGATAGACAAGCAATGGAAGGAGTTGTTATTGCTAGAAATAACACATCTAATAATAAAGCGGTATTAATTTCTTTAAATTGTGAAACAGACTTTGTTGCAAAAAATGAAGATTTCATTAATATCGCAAATCACATACTAGATAAAGCAATTTCTAGTGATATGTCGGTTAGTGATGATATAAATGATCTTATATATGATAGTGGAATGACTGTTGCTGAGAAAATTATTGAACAAACCGGAGTAATTGGCGAAAAGATCGAGATTAGCGCTCATGTTGTTGAAGATATTCAAGTTAGTTCATATGTTCATGCTGGCAATAGACTAGCTACTCTTGTTGGTTTTAATAATAAGGCTGACGATCAAGTTACTAGGGATATTGCTATGCAAATTGCGGCTATGAACCCTCTTTCTATTGATAAAGATGGTATTGATCAATTAACAATTGATAGAGAATTAGAGATAGCAAAAGATTTAGCTAGAAAAGAAGGAAAACCAGAAGCAATCCTTGATAAAATTGCTATAGGAAGATTAAATAAGTTTTATAAAGAAAACACTTTGCTAAATCAAGGTTTTATAAAAGAAGGTAAGAAAACTGTTGCTCAATATTTGAAAGAGCACAATATGGAATTATCAGTTACTTGTTTCAAAAGAGTAGCATTAGGAAATTAAAATTTTAAAGAGATTAGTGATAATCTCTTTTTTTTAAGTAAAATTTTAAAAAATGAAATATAATAGAATACTTTTAAAACTTAGTGGAGAAGCATTAATGGGTGAACAACAATACGGAATTGATTCGTTAGTATTAAGTACATATGCTTCAGAAATCCAATCTGTTGTTAATTTAGGATGTCAAGTAGCCGTTGTGATAGGTGGAGGTAATATATATAGAGGGATTCAGTCAGAAGAATCTGGTTTTGATAGGGTCCAGGGTGATCATATGGGTATGCTAGCAACAATTATTAATGGTATGGCTTTACAGTCAGCATTAGAATCTTTAGATATTGATACTAGACTGCAAACAGCAATAAATATGGAGCAAATAGCCGAACCTTATATAAGAAGACGTGCTATGCGACATTTAGATAAAAAAAGAGTAGTAATTTTTGGAGGAGGAACAGGTAATCCGTATTTTACTACTGATACTACTGCTGCTTTAAGAGCTATTGAGATTGAAGCAGATATTATTTTAAAAGGAACAAGAGTAGATGGTATATATTCTGCTGATCCTGAAAAGGATCTATCTGCTAAAAAATATGATACGATATCTTTTGATGAGGTTTACGATTTGAGTTTAAAAGTTATGGATTTAACAGCATTTACATTATGTAAGGAAAATAAATTACCTATTAATGTTTTTAACATGAATACTAAAGGTAATCTAATGAAAGTATGTGATGGCATAGCTGTTGGAACATTAGTTACATTATAAAATAAATTATTATGAATGACGATATATTGTTTTGTTTAGATATAACAAAAGAACAAATGGAAGAGAGTATTGATCACTTAGAATTAAATCTCTCTAAGATTAGAGCAGGTAAGGCTTCACCTCAAATGCTTAGAGCTGTAAAAGTAGATTATTATGGTTCTATTACTCCACTTTCTCAAACTGCTAATATTTCAACCCCTGATTCTCAAACAATCATAATTCAGCCATTTGATAAAACAATCATTCCTTTAATAGAACAGGCAATCTTAGATGCTCAGCTTGGCTTTAATCCTTCAAACAATGGTGAGAAAGTAATAATTAATGTACCGTCTCTAACAGAGGAAAGAAGAATAGATTTAGTTAGACAAGCCAAAACTGAGATTGAAAAATCTAAAATAAGTTGTCGTAATATTAGACAAAAATCAAATGATGAATTAAAGAAAATTAGTAAAGAAGGAGTTTCTGAAGATGTAATTAGAGAGGCAGAAGAAAAAGTTCAATCAATTACTAATAATTTCACCAGTAAGATTGATGATATTTTTATTTTGAAAGAATCTGATATTATGAGAGTTTAATATAGTTTTCTACTAGTAAATATGTTAATGAACAGCTTGTCAAAAGAAGATAGTTAATTATGTGGAATGCTTTATCAAGTATTATACTTAAATATCGAATATTATTTGCCGTTATTATTTGTGTAATAACTGCTATAATGGCTAAACATGCTGTTAATGTCGAGTATTCTGTAGAAAGAGCAAAAATCTTACCCCCTACACATCAAGTTTTTTTAGAAAATCAAAAGTTTCAAAAAACATATGGTAATCATCATGTAATGGCTATTGCTATTACAGATTCTAATTTTTTTAATCTAGATAATTTTGCTACTTGGGATAATCTGTGTAATAAAATAGACAAGATAAATGGTGTAGATAATATTATTTCTGTTAATAAATTATCAAAATTAGTAAAGGATACTGCAGAGCAGAAATTTGAAATTAAATCATGGTTTCCCAAAAACATATCATCTCAAGAGATATTAGACTCTTTAGTTCTTGATTTAGATAAACAAAAGTTTTATGATGGTATTTTTAGTGATAATAATACTGGTACTTTAGTTCTTATTGATTTAAATAATGAAATTATTAACTCTAAGAAAAGAGATGAACTAGTTTTTTCAATAAAGGACCTTTCTGACCAATACTCTAAAAAGTATGATGTTGACATACATTATTCTGGCATGCCATATATGAGAAGTGTTCAATCAGTTAGTTTAAAAAAGGAAATAACATTATTTATTTTTTTAACATTATTTATAACATCATTTATTCTTTTTCTATTCTTTAGATCATTTAAGGCAATGTTTACCTCAATATTTGTTGTTGTACTTGGTGTAATATGGGCTTTTGGATTTATAGAAATATTTAATTTTAAGATTACTCTTTTAACAGCATTAGTCCCCCCTTTACTAATTGTTATAGGAATACCAAACTGTATCTTTTTAATTAATAAGTTTCATAATGAATATAGAAAAAATAATAATAAAATTAAATCATTAAAAATTATGATTAGTAAGATTGGTAATATAACCTTACTTACTAATGTTACTACGGCAACAGGTTTTGCTGCTTTTATTTTAACAAATAGTCAATCATTACGAGAATTTGGAATAGTCTCTTCCTTAAATGTTATAGCTATTTTTATTTTATCTTTAATTATTATTCCAATATTTTTCTCATTTTTTAGTCCTCCAAAACCTAATCACACTAAGCATTTAGATAGGAAGTGGGTTGTTTCTATAGTTAATTATTTAATTTATTTAGTTAAGTCTAAAAGAAGTGTAATATATTACATCACTATATCAGTAATAATACTTGGCTGTATAGGTTTAACTCAAATTAACCGGACTGGTAATCTTAGTGATGATTTTAATAAAGAAGATGTATTATATAATGACTTAAAGTTTTTTGAAAATAAATATGGAGGAGTATTACCACTAGAAATTTTAGTTAATACAAAAAAAAGGAATGGCCTTTTTAAATCATATAACTTAAAAAAAGTTGAGGAGTTATCAGCACTAATAGCAGAGTATCCTGATTTTTCTAAGCCATCTTCTTATATTGATTTTATAAAATATACTAAACAAGTTTATTATAATAATAATCCGGACTATTATACTTTACCAAATAATCAAGAGCAGATTTTTTTAACAAAGTATATCTCTAATACTAGTTCCAAAATGAACATGAGGAGTATGTTGGTTGACTCATTAAATCAAGAAGCGCGTATTAGTTTAAGAATTAAAGACCTTAGTGCTACAGAAATGGATGATATTATGATTGATTTAGCACCTAAAATCTCATCTATTTTTGATCCTGAAAAATATGATGTGATAATTACAGGTACCACTAAGGTCTTGTTAACTGGTACAAAGTATTTATTACAAAATTTATTTATAAGTTTATTTTTAGTTATTGTATTGATTTCGATTTTTATGGCTTGGATGTTTTCTTCATATAGGATGGTCTTAATTTCTCTTATACCCAACCTTATTCCTTTATTATTAACTGGAGCAATAATGGGATTTTTTGGTATAGCATTAAAACCTTCAACTATTTTAGTGTTTAGTATTGCTTTTGGAATCTCTGTAGATGATACAATTCATTTTTTAGCAAAGTATCGTCAAGAACTTATTTTAAATAAAGGATTAATTAAAAAATCTGTTTTTACTGCACTAAAAGAAACGGGTATTAGTATGTTATATACATCAGTTGTTTTATTCTTTGGATTTTTTATCTTTATAGCATCTGATTTTGGAGGAACAGTTGCATTAGGCGTGCTTGTTTCAATAACTCTTCTTGTTGCTATGTTATCTAATTTGTTGTTATTGCCAGCTTTATTGTTAACTTATGAAGAGGCTCTCAGTGTCAAAGGATCAAATAAGATAAGTATTAATTATAATAAATAATCATGAAAGGAATTATTTTAGCTGGAGGCTCAGGAACTAGACTTCATCCTATTACTTTAGCATTAAGTAAACAGATGATTCCTGTATATGATAAGCCTATGATATATTATCCGCTTTCTACATTATTATATGCTGGAATTAGAGAGGTTTTAATAATATCAACACCAAATGATTTACCAGTGTTTAAAAGGCTTCTTGGTGATGGTTCTCAATTAGGATGTAGTTTTTCATACCAAGAACAAAAAACCCCTAATGGTTTAGCTCAAGCATTTATTTTAGGCGAGAAATTTATTGGTAATGATAAAGTTTGTCTAATTTTAGGTGATAATATTTTTCAAATGAAAGTAAAAATGCTATCTGATTGTTGTAATGTTGAGGGTGGTATTGTTTTTGGATATCATGTCAATGATCCGGAAAGGTATGGCGTTGTAGAATTTAATAACAATAATAAAGCTATTTCTATTGAAGAAAAACCTAAGAATCCAAAATCAAATTATGCTGTTCCAGGTCTTTACTTTTATGACAACTCTGTTATAGAGGTTGCTAAGAAAATTAAACCTTCTAATCGTGGGGAGTATGAGATAACTGATATAAATAAGGAATTTTTAAATAAAGGCACTTTAGATGTTAGGGTTTTAACTAGAGGTTCTGTATGGCTAGATACTGGAACAATATCCTCATTAATTCAAGCAAATCAGTATGTTCAAGTAGTTGAAGAAAGACAAGGAAGAAAAATTGGGTGTATTGAAGAAGCTGCATATTACAGTAAATTCATTAATAATAAGCGATTACAAGAATTAGCTGAACCACTTAGAAAAAGTGGTTATGGTGAATATTTAATTAGTTTAATAAAATAATGAAAGATTTTTCTGAGCTTCAAACTCTTATTAACAATGAAATCAATAAGATTAGTTTTCCTAAAGATCCTTCGGGTTTGTATGATCCAATACGATATATATTAAGCTTAAGAGCAAAGAGAATGAGATCTATTGCTCTTCTTACAACATTTCAATTGTATAATCATGATTTAAATCGTGCAATTAATGCAGCATTAGCAATTGAGTTGTTTCATAATTTCACACTTATTCATGATGATATAATGGATAAAGCCTTGATAAGAAGAGGTTCAGAGACTGTACATGAAAAATGGAATGAGAATACAGCTATTTTATCTGGTGACACAATGCTTGTTAAATCTTACTCATTGTTTCTAAATTTAGATTCTTCAAATAAGAATTATGTATTAGATATTTTTTCAAAAACAGCGATGATGGTTTGTGAAGGTCAGCAAATGGATATGGATTATGAAAATATGAATAACCCTGGTATTGATCAATATTTAGAAATGATAAAGCTGAAAACCTCTGTTTTATTAGCTGCTTCTTTTCAAATTGGTGCTTTAATTGGTGGAGCGAGTAAAACTGATGCATTATTACTATATGAATTTGGTATTAATTTAGGAATTGCTTTTCAAATTCAAGATGATTTGCTTGATTTATATGGTAATAAAAGTAAGTTTGGGAAAAATGTTGGAGGAGATATTATTGCTAATAAAAAGACATTCTTGTATCTAAAATCTTTATCTATTGCTAATTCTACTCAAAGACGGAATCTTCTTAATTATTATATAAATGATTCTTTAAGCTCTGATGAAAAAATTAGAAATGTTAGATTTATTTTTGATGAACTAAATATATATGGCATTACAAAAGATCTTATATCAAGTTATCATGATAAAGCTATTTCTTGCTTAAATAGTATTGTAATTGAGAAGAATGAAAGTTTAAATTATTTTGCTTCTCTTTTATTAAAAAGAGAGGTTTAATCACTTACAAAATAATGTTGTAATTAAATAAAATTAGATAGTTTTACAAATTATATTATAGAATAGTATGGATAAATTTTCATTTTTAGGCTCTTTACATACTAACATGATAGATGACATGTATACTAAGTATCTTAATGATGCATCTAGTATTGATGAAAAATGGAGAAATTTCTTTCAAGGTTTTGATTTTGCCCAACAATCTTATGCAGGAGATAGAAAGAAGCACGATGTTCCAAAAGAATTTAAGGTAATTACCCTTATTGACGCTTATAGGAAAAGAGGGCACCTTTTTACCTTAACGAATCCTGTAAGAGATAGAAGAAAGCATCATCCATCACTTGATTATACTAATTTCGGACTTGAAAAATCGGATGAGGAGGTTGTGTTTCAAGCAGGTAATGAAATTGGTATTGGTCCAAGTAAATTATCTAAAATAATTGAGCATCTTAATATTGTTTATTGTCAATCTATTGGTGTGGAATTTATGTATATCCGTAATCCTAAAAGATTAACATGGATATTGGACAAATTACATGAAGATTCAAATACGCCAATTTTTATATCAGATCAAAAAAAACATATATTACATAAGCTAAATCAGGCAGTAGCATTTGAGAGTTTTTTACATAAAAAATTTGTAGGCCAAAAGCGTTTTTCTTTAGAAGGAGCAGAATCCTTAATTCCAGCACTAGATACTTTAATTGAGCATAGTTCTACTTTAGGAGTTGAAGAGTTTGTGATGGGTATGGCGCATCGAGGCAGATTAAATATTTTAGCTAATATTTTCAATAAAACGTATAAAGAAATTTTTTCAGAGTTTGAAGGTAAATTGTATGAAGATGATCTTATTGCTGGTGATGTTAAATATCATCTTGGATTTACTTCTACTCAAAAGTGTAGTAATGGTAATGATGTTAAACTAACCTTGTCACCCAACCCATCTCATTTAGAAGCTGTCGATCCTATAGTCGGAGGAATAACTAGAGCAAAGATTGACAATCAATACAATGGCGATTGTAATAAGATTCTTCCAATTTTAATTCATGGGGATGCTGCTATTGCTGCTCAGGGTGTTATGTATGAAGTAGTACAAATGGCTCAATTAAAAGGCTATAGAAATGGAGGAACTATTCATATAGTTGTAAATAATCAAGTTGGATTTACAACTAATTACCTGGATGCCAGATCTAGTACTTATTGTACAGATATTGCAAAAGTAACTTTATCCCCAGTTTTTCATGTAAACGGTGATGATGTTGAAGCTGTTGCTCATACTCTAAAGATAGCATCTGAGTATAGACAGAAATTTAATAGAGATGTTTTTATAGATTTACTTTGTTATAGGAAGTATGGTCATAATGAAGGAGATGAACCACGATTTACACAGCCAAAATTATATGATATAATATCTTCACATCCCAATCCTAGAGAAATATATAGAAAGAAACTTATAAAAGAGGGTGTTTTAAATATGACAGAAATTGATTATGCTGATAATCAGTTTAAAGGTTTTTTACAGTCTCGTTTTGATGAAGCAAAAGAAATAGAAAAAGCTAAAATCACAACTTTTCTAGAAGATGAATGGGTTGATTTTAATCGATCAAGTATTATAGAATTTCAAAATCATAAGACCAATTTTAGTAAAAAAAGAATTTTAAATTTATCAGAAATTATTTATACTGTTACAGAAAAAGAGTTGCTTTTTAAGAAAACACAGAAGCTACTTCAGAATAGAAAAAAAATGATAGAAAGTGATACTTTAGACTGGTCAATGGGAGAGCTTCTTGCGTATGCAACATTACTTGACGAGGGACATCCTATTAGAATAAGTGGTCAAGATGTTGAGAGGGGAACTTTTTCTCATCGTCACGCTATTTTAAAATTAGATCATTCAGAAAAAGAAATTTCTTTATTAGATAGTATAAGTAAATCTACTAGTTTTAATATTTATAATTCTTTATTATCAGAATATGGTGTTCTTGGCTTTGACTACGGTTATTCTATTACTACTCCAAATACACTTACTGTATGGGAAGCTCAATTTGGAGATTTTAGTAATGGAGCCCAAATTATTATTGATCAATTTATAAGTTGTGCTGAAGATAAATGGAAGGTACAGAGTGGTTTAGTAATGTTTTTACCACATGGATATGAGGGACAAGGAGCAGAACATTCATCAGCAAGATTAGAAAGGTATCTTCAGTTATGTGCGCAA
>JABGXK010000216.1 GCA_018675825.1 Flavobacteriales bacterium
CTTTTATATATTTATGTAAAATACTAGTATCTGAAATATCAGCACATATTTTTGAGATATTTGAATCTAGTTTATCTAAATTATCTTGTGAGATATCAATAGTGGTTACTTGATGATCTTTTGCTAGATCTTGAGCCATCACACCTCCTACTAATCCGGCTCCTAACACTACAATTTTTTTCATTTATATAATAATTATATTAAACAGCTACCTTTCCTTTTATATGTGGATAAGATTCATAGTCTATTAGATCAAAGTCATTAAATTTAAATCCAAATATATCTTTTACATTTTTATTAATTATCATTTTTGGTAATAACTTAGGCTCTCTACTTAATTGCAGTTTAGTTTGTTCAAAATGATTTGAATAAATATGAGCATCTCCTAAAGTATGTATAAATTCTCCCACTTCTAAATTACAGACTTGTGCCATCATCATTGTAAGTAATGCATATGATGCAATATTAAAAGGTACTCCTAAAAATATATCTGCACTTCTTTGATATAGTTGACATGATAATTTATTATCTGCAACATAAAATTGAAAGAATGTATGACATGGTGGTAGCGCCATTGATTCAATCTCACCAACATTCCAAGCGCTTACAATAACTCTTCTACTGTTTGGAGTCTCTTTAAGTTGTTGAACAACTTTTTGTATTTGATCTATATGCTTTCCGTTGGGTGTTGGCCAATTTCTCCATTGATATCCATATACATGCCCAAGATCTCCATTTTTATCTGCCCATTCATCCCAAATTTTAACCCCATTATCATTAAGGTATTTAATATTAGTATCACCTTTTAAAAACCAAAGAAGTTCATGTATAATAGACTTGAGATGTAGTTTTTTTGTAGTAATGCAGGGGAATCCATCAGCTAAATTAAATCTCATTTGATGTCCAAAAACACTTTTTGTTCCTGTGCCTGTTCGGTCAGTTTTAAGTGTTCCTTTTTGCATCACATGCGACATTAAATCAAGATATTGTTTCATTTTTTAAAGTATTGCTCCTACAATTACTGCTGTTAATAATGATGCTAATGTTCCTGCAATTAATGCTAAAATCCCAAGTTTTGACAAATCACCTTTTCTTTTTGGAGCCAATGACCCTATGCCTCCAATTTGTATACCAATAGAAGAAAAGTTAGCAAAACCACATAAAATATAAGTAGCTATGATTATTGATTTTTCCTCAACAAATTTACCAAATGGTCCTGGGCCATTCGAACTTAAGTCACCTAATGAGACATAAGCTACAAATTCATTTAGGATCGTTTTTTCACCTAAAAGTTGTCCAACTAAAACCATGTCTTCCTTGCAAACTCCCATAAGCCAAGTAAGTGGAGCTAATGTATATCCTAAAATAAATTGTAAAGTTAAACCATCGTATCTACTTTCAGTTATTGAAACTATCCAGTTATTAATTCCAGAAAAATCTCCAACAAAATCTTTTAAAAAATAATTTGCCATAGAAATAAAAGCAATAAATACTAAAAGCATAGCTCCGACATTTATTGCTAATTTTAATCCTTGGGTAGTTCCTATGCTAATAGCTTCTAAGGCATTTGTTCCTATTTGTTCTTCAGAGATACTCATGTCCTCATTTATTTTCTCTGTTTCAGGTAATAACATCTTTGCAGCTACAATAGCAGCAGGTGCTGACATAACTGAAGCGGCTAGTAAATGTTTGGCAAAGAAGAGTTGCTGAACAGGATCAGAACCACCTAGAAAACCAACATAAGCAGCCAATACTCCTCCAGCAATAGTAGCCATCCCACCCGACATTAGACATAGTAGTTCTGACATTGTCATCTTATCGATATAAGGCTTTATAAGTAATGGTGCTTCTGTTTGTCCTAAAAATACATTTCCTGCAGCAGCTAAACTTTCAGAACCTGAAAGGTTCATTATTTTTTTCATAACAAGAGCAAAAACATAAACTAATTTTTGAAGTATTCCATAATAAAAAAGGAGGGAAGTAAGGGCTGAGAAAAACAGAATGGTAGGTAATACTTGGAAAGCAAAAATAAATCCAAAAGAATTTACATTTTCAACTAAATCACCAAATAAGAAAAGGGAGCCTTCTCGAGTAAAACCTAAAATAGTCACAAAAATTGAGCTGAGCCATTCAAAACCATCTTTCACGAATTGAACTTTTAATATGAGTATTGCTAGAACAATTTGTATTATTAGGCCTTTAAATACTAAAGACCAGTTAATTGCTTTTCTATTCCTACTAAATAAGTAAGCAAAGAAGATAAGTGATAGTAATCCTATTAAGCCTCTAAAGATTTTATTAATCCAAGAAGAAAAGGAATTATCTGAATTATCATCTGAAATTATTAGTGTGTCCTTGGAATTAATTGTTAAGGTATCATTATAATTGAATTGAGAATTATTTGTATCATTTGAAATAACATTATCAAATAATAATTTATCAGATAAATTGTCACTATATATAGATGTAGTAAATATTAGGCTAATAATGATTAAAAAAAAATTTCTCATAGATTACGATGTTCTTCTTTTAATTTCATCTCTTAAAATTGAGGCTTTTTCATAATTCTCAATTTTTATAGCTTCTTTTAAAGATTCTTGTAATTCATTAAGACTATACATACTTAATTTTTTTTCTTTTTGTGTTTTCTTGCTTTCTTTGGTTGTTTTATTTGATGAGCTTTTTACTGTAATTGCTGCTCTTGAGAGAATATCCTCATATGTGAATATAGGACAAGAAAATCTGATTGCAATAGCTATTGCATCAGATGTTCTTGCATCTATTTCAACCTCCTCATTTGAGATAATATTTTTACAATAAAACGTTGAGTGAAAAACACCCTCAACAAGTTTATGAATAACAATTTTTTTTATTGTTATTTTAAAGTGGTCTCCAAATGTTTTAAATAAATCGTGTGTGAGAGGTCTTTCAGCTTGCTTTTCATTTTCTAAAGCAACAGCAATAGCGCTCGC
>JABGXK010000217.1 GCA_018675825.1 Flavobacteriales bacterium
CCTCTAACAGCATCCGTATTAAGGCTTAATGAATTTGGGGAAGGATCTAAAACCCAAGGGCTTACAACACTACCTATTGGACTTATACATTCTATATTTATATTATTTACTAATGCAATAGATGAAGAGGTACTCGCTTCTTTATCATGCCAATAAACCATAATCTTTAGCTCTTTAGTTCCGCTTGGAATATTTATATCATGATTATTTGAAGTTGACTGAGATACTGTTCCTGAATCATAATGACTATCTTCTAATGTCTTTACAGCACGAAAAGCATTAAGTTCTCCCCAGCCATGTTTAAAATCTGGACCAGGATTACCAATATCATCAGCTGAGTTTAATAGTACACATTTGATAAGTGCTGATGGAGGATTAACTCCAGAATTTAATTCCTTATAGGCTTGATATAATTGAGCTGTAGCTCCCGCAACTCCTGGGCATGACATAGAGGTTCCTGTTTTGGTATCATATGTATTGTTTGGAAGTGTTGAATTTACTGATGTTCCTTTTGCCCCAATATCAGGCTTAATTCTTCCATCTGCTGCTGGCCCTCTACTTGAAGAGCCTGCAAGATTACTAATTTGCGTTAAATTCGCTACACATAATACATTCTTAGCTTGTTTATGTCCTCCAGTAACATTGCCCCATCCTGATCCAGCTCCATAACCACAGTCTGAATTACCGTCATTACCTGCAGAAAAAACATGTATAAGTGAAGGATATAAATTAATTTGCTCATCTAAATCTTTTGATAAAGATGTATATCCCGCATTACATCCATTACTATATGATTTTGAAGTAATTACAACATCATTATTTTGATAGATATTTGGGACATCATTATAGTTATTATTACTACTTCCGTAAACATATAAAAAAGAACCATCTGCCATTCCCTTTGTTATTGGATCTAAATTTCCAGCCCCCATGATTGTACCGGATACATGATCCCCATGGTCATTACTAATATTAGAGCTACATCCATTACAAAAAGACTGGTCTATTCTTCCTTGCCTATCAATATGCGGACCTACTAAACCGTCATCTTGCATCATTATATTTATACCTTCTCCATTATAATGTCTACCAATAGAGTAATTAGTATTAATTGAATTAGATCTAATTAAAGTTCTTGCTGTTTTATTCTCTTTAAAAGAAGGAGGATCTATCGGTTCTATAAACCAAACAGCATTAAGGCGAGAGAAATTTACTAAATCATTAGATTTAATAGTAATTGAAACACTTTGACCAAAATTATTGGTGTTATTAATACTATATTCTAAAGCACCAAATATGTTTTCTAAAGATAAAATATCAACATTCTTATAGAATAAAATTTTTACTGATAGGTTATTGTCGTTGAAAGCCCAGTCTGGATAAACATTATTTTGAATTTTTGGATCTAACTTATTTTTAGGCGCTACATTAAACAAAGATATAACATCAAGATCTTGAATTAGTGAGGGATTAAAGTTTTGAGGCAAGCTAATGACATATGTATTTTCTGGTAGATATTCCAAAAACTGAACTCCTAAGAGTTTCATTTCATCTTTTTGAATTTGAGATGGAATATTTTTAAGAACTAAAAAACAATAATTATTCTCTAAAGAGAGATTTAATTCTGCACTACTAAAAGTGTTAATTTTACCTGATTTTAGGTATATGTATTGCTGAGATTTTGTAATTAAACTTAAGCATATAAATAGAGTAAATAAAAGATGTTTTTTCATAAAATAAAGATAATAAAAATTACTTATTTTTGTATTGTATGAAAAACACAATTGAACACTATATTTCACAACTACTATACACTAATGATTGTGTTATTTTAATAGGTTTTGGTGGTTTTGTTTGCAGTAACACTTCATCAAAACTAAACAAAAAAACCGGTCTTCTTTCTCCTCCTAATCGTTCAATTTTATTTAATAATCAACTAATAGATAATGATGGTCTATTAATTAATCATATTGCTAAATCTGAAAAATTCTCACAAGATCAAGCTAAAGCTGAGGTGTTAAAATTTGTTGATAAAAACACAACTAATTTAAAGAAATATAGATCATTACGTTTTAACAAAATTGGTCTCTTCACACTAAATATTGATAATAAAATAGTATTCACACAAGATCTAGCTACCAATTATAATCTTGATTCTTTTGGAATGCAAGCAAATGTTCAGAAAATGGTTGCAAGAAGTACAATAGAAACAATTGAAGATTCTTTAAAAATTATCAAACCTAAAACTAATTTTACAACAAAAAGATTACTGAAAGTTGCAGCAATTTTAATCCCTCTAATTGGACTGTCATTAATTAGTGTTACACAGCAAAAAAATATTGAGAATATCTACATGCAAATGGCAAACCTTAATCCATTTAGTATGGAAACAGAAAATATAGACTTAGAAAAAAATAAAATATTAGCGCCTTTAAATCCATTGGAAAATATAGTTTCAGATACTCATGATAAGAATATTAAAGATAAAATAATTATTCGAAAAACTCATTATATAATTGCTGGAGCTTTTAGCGTAGAAGATAATGCTAAAAAATTAATGATTAGATTAAATAAGTGGAATTATAATTCAACAATTATCAGTAATGAAAATATTATGAGAGTTAGCTATAACAGCTTTACAACTAAAGATCAAGCTCTAACTTCATTAAAAAATATTAGAAAAGAAAATCCAGATGCTTGGATATTATCCTTATAAATTATGGAA
>JABGXK010000218.1 GCA_018675825.1 Flavobacteriales bacterium
CCTGCCTTTTGGAGGAGTTGGTCATAGTGGTATTGGTAAATACCATGGTAAGACAAGCTTTGACCAATTTTCACATAAAAAAGCAATTGTCAAGAAGGGAAATTGGCTTGATATTAAAATTAGATATGCGCCATATAAAGGAAAATTGGAGTATGTAAAAAAATTCTTTAAACTTTTTAGCTAATTTACTTAA
Organism: Flavobacteriales bacterium; assembly: GCA_018675825.1. Classification (GTDB taxonomy): domain Bacteria; phylum Bacteroidota; class Bacteroidia; order Flavobacteriales; family BACL11. Next base: position 194 of record JABGXK010000218.1, read on the forward strand.
TATTAAATTTAATTTCAGAAAAAGTTCGAAATAAGGTCCGAGAGGCCCACCAAAAATAAATTTAAATCTATTTAGTAAATTGATTACTAACCCCTCCATAATCAGCCCACTCCCAAATTGTAGAAATCTTACCTTCACTAAAATTTATTGTTTGATAACCAGAGAATTCAACATCGATTGTATCATTAGATATAGTAGCTCCATAATATACACGAACACTTCCATCTATATCATGTGATTCCTCATTAATTCCTGGCAAATAAATTGAATGAGCAATGTTAATTGACATATTCATGTTTTTCATCTGATTAAAATTATTAATGTAATCAACTTTAGATGTTATAACTCCTTTTTTATGACCAGCTGGATAGGAATAAAAAACAAAATCTTCAGTATAATAATGAGATATTTGTAGAGAATCTATTTTAGAATCTATAAAATAAGTATTTATATCTTCAATTAGATTCTTAAACTTAATTAGATTATTCTTATATTCATTTTCATCATTTTTACATGAAAATAAAATAGTAACAAAGAATAAAACAACTAATAATTTTTTCATAAAGTAAACTTAGTAAATAACACTAAATATTAGTTTGAAAAAAATATATTAATACTAATTAATAATATTTCTAGTAAATAATTATCTTTTTTTCAACTGTTCCATCATTATATATATAACAAAGTACTATTTCTATTACTTCTAGTTGCTCTACCTAATAGATCAGTTATCTTTACTAAAGTTCTTTCTCCATTTGAAATATTAATATTACCAGTGCTGTTAATTATAAAGTTGAGATTAATAATACTATCACAACCAACTGAATTTAGTAGAGTGTAAGTGTAATCTCCTGAATTTGATAAAAGCATACTATTCCAAATTATATTGATACTTGAAAAAATAGTATCATAAGATGATGAGTTATAATTACAACTTCCATCATTAGTATTAGCAAGAGAATCATAATTACACGCTAGAATATCTGTGCATCCAAGAGCTATATCACAATTACCAAGAATATTATTATCTATCCATACCAATCTACTAGAAATCCAAGTCTTAAAAAAAGAAAGTTCGTCTTGATAAGTATTCCCAATATAGAAATTTGGCCATATATAATTACCTAAAATATTCCATTGTTGAAAGTTTCTTTGCTGAGCATCATTTAAATATAATGCAGTACTATCAATAAAACTAAAGATTGAATCCTGGTGAAAACTATTTTGCCTTAAGTATACCCATCTACATTTAAGACTATCCTGATATTTTGGATCATCTAAAAGACGCTCAAACCAAAATGGATTAGGTCCTCCACAGCCACTGTTAACTTCCCATCCAGCCGGATTACCTCCATCACAGTAATCAGCATTTCCATATGATAAATTATAATCCCAAAATGGCCCCATTGTTAATCTACCTCCTCTATCAACTCTATCTTTATACATATAAGTACTTAGTCGATATCCATCAATGTTTTTTGATAGTTCATTTATAATATAAAGATCAATAAATGAATTAACATTTATATATTTTCTATACCCAATTAATGAGTCTGTAAAATTTGAACTACTTAATATGTTTTCAAAACTATCTATATAGCTTTTAATATAATATTTCTGTTGTGGAGCTATTATAGATGCTTCTGGGTAATGATATTGAATGTATAAAGAATCACCAGCAATAGTTGGAAAATTAGATGTCCAGAACGAGCCACCAGTTCCTGTAAATTTATCAATCTTTATTATATATCCTCCAGTTAAACTATCTCCAGAAATATCATTAGAATCTAATCTAGCAATATCTATTCTATCATTATCTCTTTTTA
>JABGXK010000026.1 GCA_018675825.1 Flavobacteriales bacterium
CAAGACAAACTCCTGGTTTTTCAGGAGCAGATATTGCAAATGTATGTAATGAGTCTGCTCTTATTGCAGCTAGATCATCAAAAAATAATGTGGAAAAACAAGATTTTCTTGATGCAGTTGACAGAATAATTGGAGGTTTAGAAAAAAAATCAAAAATTATTTCTCCAAATGAAAAGAAAACTATTGCATTTCATGAAGCAGGACATGCTGCTATTAGCTGGGTTTTAGAACATGCAGCCCCATTAATAAAAGTAACAATTGTTCCAAGAGGAAGATCATTAGGTGCTGCTTGGTATTTACCTGAGGAAAGACAACTTACAACTACAGAACAAATGTTAGATGAGATATGTGCTGCACTAGGAGGAAGAGCTGCAGAAAGATTGTTCTTTAAACAAATATCAACTGGTGCTCTTTCAGATCTTGAGAAAGTTACAAAGCAAGCTTTTGCTATGGTAAGTATATATGGTTTAAGTGACAAGGTAGGAAATATTTCATATTATGATTCATCAGGACAAAATAGCGGATTTACTAAACCTTATTCTGAAGAAAGAGCAAAATTAATTGATGAAGAGGTAAGTTCTTTAATTGAAAATCAATTCAAAAGAGCATTAAAAATTCTAAAAGATAATAAAGAAAAGGTTTGTCAACTAGCAGAAGCACTTCTTAAGAAAGAGGTTATTTTCAAAAATGATTTAGAAAAAATATTTGGAATTAGAAAATGGAAATCTTACTCTGAAGAAAAACTTAAAGAAACAGATAAGAAAAAAATAAAAAGAAAAAAATAATATTTAATTTATGGATGATGATTGGTCAATCGTTTACTCTACACCAGATATCTTTAAAGCTGAATCTATTAAAAATATGTTACTCACAAATAATATACAAACTATTCTAATGAACCAAAAAGATTCATCCTATCATTTTGGTACAGTTAAAATTTATACAAAAACAAAAGATATTGAACAAGCAAAACAGATAATTTCTGAATGATTTCTAATAATATCATTAAAAGAGGAAGTTATGGTTTGTTGTTTATGATTTTAATGTGGTTCTGCACCTCTTTCTCAAATATTTCTTTTCATATATTATATATCGTAATTTTTGTTATTTGTATTAAGGAAATGTTTCATATTACTAAAGATAAAAATAGAATATTAGGTTCAATATATGTGTTGATTCCAATGATCATAATACATCTCTTTGATTATAATAATGGGTATAATAACTCTTTACTATTATTCATATATATATTAACATGGACTTTTGATACTTTCGCTTATATAATCGGAATTAAAATTGGTAAACACAAAATATTTCCATCTATATCACCAAATAAATCATGGGAAGGGTTCTTTGGGGGATGGAGCTTTACAATAATAGCATGTTTTGTAACAATAGAATTTACGGAACTAACAACAATACTTAAAAATATTAATCTGTATTTAATAGCAATTATTATACCTTTTACAGCAACATTAGGAGATTTTATAGAGTCATATTTTAAAAGACAGGCTGGAGTAAAAGATTCAGGAACTTTTATACCTGGACATGGAGGCATGCTAGATAGAATAGATGCATTAATGATAACAATACCAGTTATATATATATATATAAAATTAATATAAAATAATCTACCATTATAAAATGATAATACATAAAGAAGGTTATAAAATAATAACTAACCAAATATTAATTATCCTTTTTACAATTCTAATTATTAATTATAGTTGGATAACTAATGTAATCTTATCAGTTCAAATCATTCTTTTAATGCTAACTCTTAATTTCTTTAGAGTTCCGAAAAGAATTTTTAAACAACAAGAAGGATTAATTTATGCTCCATGTGATGGGGAAGTAGTTGTAATAGAGGAAACACAGGAAAACGAATATTTTAAAGATAATAGAATTCAAGTTTCAATCTTTATGTCACCACTAAATATCCATAATAATCTTTACCCAATAAGTGGTGTGATAAATTATACTAAATATCACAAAGGGAAATTCCTTGTAGCATGGAATCCAAAATCATCAACAGATAATGAAAGAAGTTCTGTTGTTATTAAAAATAATAAAATAGAAATCCTTTGTAGACAAATTGCTGGCGCAGTTGCAAGAAGAATAGTAACATATGCAAAAAATCAAATTACTGTTAAATCTTGTGAAGAATTAGGGTTTATTAAATTTGGCTCTAGAGTTGATATTTTTCTACCAGTTGGCACTAAAATAGTAACAGAATTAAATAAAAAAGTAAAAGGAGGTATAAGCATCATAGCTAAATATTAAAATTAATTTTATTTTAATATATTTGCTATATAAACAATAAAATATTAAAAACATGAAAAAACTAACAATATTATTTATAGCACTATTTTTTATTACTTCTTACTCAATTACTGCACAGAATATTCCAACTGCAACATCTGAATCTACAAAAGAAGTAACAAAAATAGAATGTCAAGATAAGGATAATACAAAAACAGCTAAAAAATTAAATGGATTTAATTTTAAGAACTATAAAAAATCAAGCTGCTCTGGTTCCTCAAAAAAATCTTCTTGTTGTACAAAAAAAGAGGTAAAGAAATGTGGTGATTCTTCCACTCAAGAATGTTGTATGAAAAGCGATAATTCTTCCAAAATTTGTTCTAATGAAAAAGCGATGTATCGAGATGCTGAAAGAAAAGTAAGATTAGCTATTGCTAATAATGAAATTACTGCTAAAGAAGGTTACGAAAGATTAAAATTATTAAAGTCAAAAACTCCTCCTCCTCCTGCTGCAATGAAGAAAACATCAGAATAACTTTTTTTAATTAACAAACACTAAGCCACTAATAAATACTGGCTTTTTTTATTCTATGGAATTTATTAATAAAAATATAGAGGATTATATCTCAGATCACTCTAATCAAGAGACAGACTTATTATCACAACTAAATAGAGAAACATGGGCAAAAGTTCTAATGCCGAGAATGCTCTCAGGTCATATACAAGGAAGAGTATTATCACTATTTAGTAAAATCATTAAACCTACTAATATTATTGAAATAGGAACGTATACAGGGTATTCAGCTCTTTGTCTATCAGAAGGTATAAAGAAAGATGGAGAGATTCATACAATTGATATAAATGAAGA
>JABGXK010000219.1 GCA_018675825.1 Flavobacteriales bacterium
CTCGTCCTGTCTCTTGATAGTATCCTTCTAAACTTTTAGGAATATCGTGGTGTATAACAAATCTAATATCTGGTTTATCTATTCCCATGCCAAAAGCGATTGTTGCTACAATTACATCACAATCTTCCATTAAAAAAGCATCTTGATGTGCGACTCTTTTTTTAGAATCTAAACCTGCATGATAAGGAAGTGCTTTGATGCCATTTATTTGTAGTATTTCTGCAATTTCTTCAACTTTCTTTCTGCTTAAACAATAAACAATTCCTGATTCTCCTTTTCTTTCATTTACATATTTTATTAATTGTTTAGCAATATCGAGTTTAGGTCTAATTTCATAGAACAGGTTATTTCTATTAAAAGAATCTAAATATAATTTAGCATTTTCTATCTTTAGATTTTTCATAATATCTACCCTAACTTTTGGAGTTGCAGTTGCAGTAAGAGCAATAACAGGGGCAGTAGATATATTATTCATTATCTGTCTGAGCTTTCTGTATTCAGGACGAAAATCATGTCCCCATTCCGAAATACAATGAGCTTCATCTATAGCAAAAAAAGAAACTCTATTTTTATTAAAGAAATTTATATTTTCTTCTTTAATAAGAGATTCTGGGGCAACATATAGTAGTTTTGTTTTACCATTAGTAATATCTTCTTTAACCTGATACATTTGAGTTTTTGATAGTGATGAGTTTAATACATGTGCTATGCTATCATTTTCACTAAATCCTCTTAGAGCATCAACTTGATTTTTCATGAGTGCAATTAATGGAGAGATAATAATGGCTACACCATCTACTAGTAATGCAGGTAGTTGATAGCACATAGATTTTCCACCACCAGTTGGCATTATCACCATAGAATCATTTCCTGCAAGTAAGTTTAAGATTATTTCTTGTTGTTTCCCTCTAAAGCTGTTGAAGCCAAAGATTTTTTTTAGATTTTTTTGCAGGAGATCTTTATTAATACTCTTACTTGTTTTAATATTCATCTAAAAGTAATACTTTTGTTTAGGTTACGTTATTTGCTAAACGAATATACTATTTATTTATCATGAAATCATCAATTCAAATTAAAAATATCGCTCAAGAAGTGATTAAAATTGAATATTGTGCGATTAGAAATTTATCCGATAAAATAGATGATAATTTTATTAATGCTGTTGAGTTAATCGCTAGTTGTAATGGTCGTTTAATTGTCGCAGGAGTTGGTAAGAGTGCTAATATATCCAGTAAATTAGTGGCAACTTTTAATTCAACTGGACAGCCATCAGTATTTTTACATGCTAGTGATGCTATACATGGTGATTTAGGTAATGTTCAGGAGGGTGATGTTATTATATGTTTATCAAAAAGCGGTAATACTTTAGAAATAAAATCTTTAATATCAAACTTAAAAATTTTGGGAAATAAAATTATATCTATATGTGGTAATCAATCATCTTATTTAGTAAAGAATAGTCATATTAACATAGATTCAACAATAAATGAAGAGGCGTGTCCTTACGATTTAGCACCAACCTCATCAACTACGGCTCAATTAGTTTTAGGTGACGCTTTAGCAATATGCCTACTTGAATATAAAGGCTTTACAAAAGAAGATTTCGCTAGATATCATCCCGGCGGAGTTCTTGGAAAGAAATTAAGTTTAAAAGTAGAGGATATATTAAATGATAAAACTCCTTTAGTTTTTCTAGACACGTCTATTAAAGATGTAATTATTGAAATATCTAAAAATAGGCTTGGTGCTACAGCAGTAAGTGATATAAAGAACAAAATTGTTGGTATAATTACAGATGGAGATCTTAGAAGAGCTTTTGAAAAAAATTCTGATTTTATTAATTTAGTTGCAAGAGATATAATGACTAGTAATCCAAAGGTTATTAGTTATCACTCATTAGCTTATGATGCTTTTAAACTAATGAAATCTTTTAATATTACTCAACTAGTAGTTTTAAAAGGTGATTTGCATTGTGGTATAATTCATATTCATGATATTATAGAAGAAGGAATTGTTAAATGAATAACAAGGATTTAGATATGTCATTTTTAGATCATCTTGAAGTACTTAGATGGCATCTTATAAGATCAGGATTAGCTATATTATTTTTTTCTGTTTTAGCGTTTATATTTAAGGAGATTATTTTTGATGTTATTTTATTAGCTCCTAAAGATCCAAATTTCCTTACATATAAGATTCTTTGTTTTATCTCAAAAAATTTAGGAATGGGAGATGCGTTATGTATTGGTGAATCGCCTTTTTCATTAATGAATATTAGTATGTCAGGTCAGTTTTCTGCTCATATTACTTCTTCACTATATGCTGGTTTTATTATTGCTTTTCCTTATGTTTTTTGGGAGTTTTGGAGATTTATAACACCTGCATTGAAAGATGGTGAAACAAAGTTAGCTAGAGGAGTAGTTTTTTTTAGTTCAGTTCTTTTTATGTTTGGAATTCTCTTTGGGTACTATGTTATCGCCCCTTTAGCTATTAATTTTTTAGGTTCATATCAAGTTAGTGAAATAGTCTCAAATCAAATTAGCTTATCTTCATTCGTTTCTACAGTTACAACTGTAAGTTTTGCAAATGGTATTATTTTTGAATTACCAATGATAGTTTACTTTTTAACTAAGTTTGGTTTATTGACCCCTGAATTTATGAGGACATATAGAAAACATGCGATGATAGTTACATTAATTTTATCAGCAATTATAACTCCTCCAGATATCACTTCTCAAGTTCTTGTTTCTTTTCCTTTGATTTTATTGTACGAAATAAGTATTAAAATATCTAGTAAGGTGATTAAAAATAAAAATAAAATATGATTTTAAAAACTGATAATATATTTAAATACTATGCTAAGAAAGCAGTTGTAAAAGGCGTTTCTATTGAGCTTAAGCAAGGTGAGATTGTTGGATTACTTGGTCCTAATGGAGCTGGAAAAACAACGACTTTTTACATGATGGTGGGTCTTATTAATACAAATGAAGGTTTGGTTTTTTTGGATAATCATGATATAACTTCAGAACCAATGTATCGAAGAGCTCAGATGGGTATTGGATATCTACCACAAGAGGCATCAGTATTTAGGAAAATGACTGTTGAAGATAA
>JABGXK010000220.1 GCA_018675825.1 Flavobacteriales bacterium
TATTAATCAATAATAATAAAATTGAGAAGATTGCAAAATCTATTCAAATTGATTCAGATACAAAAATTTTTAAATCTGAGAACCTACACTTATCTCAAGGATGGTTTGATATGCATGTTAATTTTGGTCAACCTGGATTTGAACAAAGAGAAACAATAAATAATGGATTAAAATCAGCGGCACAAGGTGGGTTTACAGAGGTTCTATTAATGCCTAATACACAACCCGTAATTGATAATAGTACAATGGTTGAATTCATTAAAGGTTATAATAAAGATAGTATTGTAACAATCCAAGTAGCTGGAACTCTTACTAAGGATCAAAAAGGTGAAAATATTGTTGAAATGCATGACATGATTAATTCAGGTTGTTTAGCATTTACTGATGATAAAAAATCAATACAAAGCAATGAATTAATGAAAATTGCACTACTATATATAAAAGATACAAAATCATTAATAATGAACTTTCCAAATGATAAAAAACTTCAGAATAAGGGAGTAATAAATGAAGGTGTTATCAGTACTCATCTAGGGTTAAAAGGAATTCCAAATATTGCTGAAGAGATGATGATTGATAGAGATATTACTTTAAGTTGTTATACTGATAGTAAAATACATGAATCTTATATAAGTACCGAGAAGAGTGTAGAAAAAATTAAATATGCTAAAGAAAAAGGAATAAATATTAGTTCTGATGTTGCAGTACATAATATATTTTTAACAGAGGATAAAGTAAATAACTTTGACTCAAGATATAAGGTGTTACCTCCATTAAGGACAGAGCAAGATAATAAAGCAATTATAAATGGGCTTATAGATGGGACAATTGATGCAATAACATCAGATCATAGTCCATATGAAATTGAAACCAAAAAGATTGAGTTTGATAATGCTGCATTTGGAATTATTGGATTAGAAAGTTTATTTGGTTTAATTATTAAGAATTTAGAGAAGCATTTAGATTTACATCAAATAATTGAAAAAATATCATCTAATCCTAGAAATATTCTTGGCATACAGAATCATAGTATTGAAGAAGGAAATATTGCAAATATTACATTATTTAATCCTAAAATTGAATGGGATTTTACAGAAAAAAATATAATTTCTAAGTCAAAAAACAGCCCATTTATAGGAGAAAAACTTAAAGGGAAAGCACTAGCAATATACAATAACAATAAATTCTTAGAACTATCTATCTAGTAATAAATTAATCTTTTCTTAACAGTTCCATTATCAAAATAATAAATTAAATTCTTAACTCCTGAAATATTATTCGGATTAATTGTTCTTCCTAAATAATCAGTTACTCTAATTAATTTAGGTTTTACAAAAGAATCATCTAAAGGATTTAATCCAGTTCCATTATCAATACTTTCATAAAGATATAAATCATCAACTGCTGCTTCAATTAAGCTACCCCCATCAAGATATTGACCAGATCTAATACTATCAGATGCAATAAATTTTAATTGTACAGATGATGTTAGATTAACATAATCCTTGATTCTAAAGACACACTTCCTCCAACTTAAATCTGAACTCTTAGTATTCTCAACATAATGCCAATTAACACCATCATCAGTAATTAAAACCTGCCACCAGTCAGCACCAGGATTTGCACCACTAGAAGGATTATTTGTATACCATCTCCAATATGAAAAAGCTGGATTTGTATATGAACTTAAATTATAAGTTGGAGAGAATAATGTAGTATGACCATCATCTACATCATTTGCTCCAATACCATCATTTATTGAAGAAGCATTTTCAGTAAAAGCACAAGCATAACCATTTGGAGTATGTTGAGTAGCAGTTTGAACTATTCCTGATAAGTTCGAAGGATTATCATAGGATCCTAAAGGAGCCCCTATATCCCACATCCCTGTTGTTGCGTTATCAGAGGGATCAGAAGTTTGCCAAAAACCAATACTAAAATCAAAATCTTCTTCATCAAATAGTTCATAACCAACTAATATAAAATAAGGAAGATTTGCATCTTTAATAGGCATAACATTAGCCTCTTGAGGATTAATACCCGATTCAAACCCATAATTATCTGTTAAAGAGATATAATATGCTACTACAGAACCATTAGGCTGAGCTGGAATAGTAGTAGTGAAACTATTGCCATTAGCAGTCATGGCTAAAGAATTCCAAGTTGTATTATCATTAACTCTGTAAAAACAATTTGCACTTGCCAAAGCCCATGAATAAGTAGCAGAAATATTTGCATTAATTGGTATATCAATATTACCAGGAGTAGTTGAAATAGGAGCATGAGCAATAACTGCATTAGATAATAATGTAATACCATGAAGAGCAAATGCTTGAATAATAGCTATGTCATTTGGAGTACCATTTATCAGATTAGCATCATTATCATCAGCAAAAAGAACTTCCACTAAAACATCAGTATATATTATTCCTTCAGAACCATTCGGTCCATCTGGAGCCCCATCATATGTAAACTTAAATAAATCAAGCATCTGCTGCATATTTCCTAAATTCAAATATGTATCCCAAAAAGCTCCAGCTATAATCTCACCATCAGCATGAACCTCACCACTTAAATCCTGAGGATAAACTTTTCTATTCTGATCATATCTTCTTACAAAAACTGCTGGATCTTGAGAATCCCAGCCAAAACCAAGTACTGGACTCTCTGTTAGGGATAAAGCCCATAAATCAGCAAAACCTTCATTTAAACCACCATTCTGCATTTCAGAACCATATCTATAGTTATTAATAGCATGTCCATACTCATGGTAAACAACATCAGGTATCTTTGCAGTAGCATTGCAACCATTTCCTTCAGCAAAGAAATTAATTTCCCCATCATAATAGGCATTACAACTACCTGCAACATCTACATTAGTTCCCATAGCATAGTCTAAACCAGTAAATGTTGGAAAAATAGATTTTAAATGA
>JABGXK010000221.1 GCA_018675825.1 Flavobacteriales bacterium
ATCCATAAGAGCCATTAATTAAAGCTACATCTTTAAAGCCACTTTCTGTATCTAATGAAAAGGCAACTCCTGAAGAAGCTAAATCTGAACGCACCATTTTTTGTACACAAACTGAAAGTCCTACATCAAAATGATCATAACCAAAATTATCTCTGTAGGAAATTGCTCTATCGGTAAATAAGGAAGCAAAACAATTTCTTACTGAAGTTAGAATTTGTTCTAGTCCTCTTACATTAAGATAAGTTTCTTGTTGTCCTGCAAAAGAGGCCTCTGGTAAATCTTCTGCTGTTGCTGATGACCGTACAGCTACATCTGTAATATCTGAACCATATTGCTGAGAAAGTTGAATATATCTTTTTTGAATTTCTATCTTTAAATCTTCTGGCCATTTTCCGTTTCTTATAAGCTCCCTTATTTCTAATCCGGTTTTTCTTAATGAGACTAAATCATCTATCTTAATTCCTTTAACTAAGGAACGAATAGTTTTGTCCAGTTTGTTAAAACTGATAAACTGCTGGTAAGCATCAACTTTAAGAGCAAAACCGCTAGGGATATGTACTCCTAATTGACTTAGGTTTTGAATCATTTCACCTAAAGAAGCGTTTTTACCTCCTACTAATTCAAGGTCACTTAATTTAACTTCTGATAAATTTAAAATGTAATTATTTGGCATGTATTTTTTTTATAAAAATTTTTATAAAAATATTAAATTAATCAAATCAAAAAACATTTAAATAAATTCATAAATCAATGATTATCAATTTAGTGTAACTTATACACTATAAAAATTTATAGAGTTTATTAAATACATTTTACAAGATTACAGTAAGAATTAAATCTAGACTTAGAATATAGATTCTTGGCTCAAAAAGTTCGAAACTGGGACCGAGAGGTCCACCAAAAATAAACCCACTCATTTGAGTGGGTTTTATTATTTTAGGATTTATGAAGAATAATTTATTTTTATTCTTTTAGTTTATTTAATGTTCTTAAAATATTATCAAATTCATCATTTACAAACCAGCTATGATTACTTTCTCCAACTCTTTGATTTACATTTGTATTTACAACTGTATTTCTAGAGCAGTTTATTGTAAATGATGAATTTGCAGATATAGAGATATTTCCTTCAGGATAGCCTAACATGATCAAGCCTGGCTCATTATAAGATGTGTCCATACTGTTTGAAAAAGTTAACGCTAGAATATCAGAGCCTGTAAATGTACAAGTAAACGGCATTGCATCTCCATCTTCATCTGTTATAGTTACTACATTATTTGAATAAAAATATGTGCTTGTATCATCAAAAGTTATTGCTAATCCATTATCAGTAAACTGCATATTTCCGTTTATCCCAGATTCTTCTGGTGTCATTGTTATAGAACCAGAGTATGTCATTGTTTCGCCCATTAAATCAGTTACTGTTTGTCCATCTATAATAGTTGTCAATGATGAGTCCTGAGTAACAGAAGTAGGTGTCCAAGTTCCAACGATTGATGGTGGGTATGTGCATGATCCATCATCATCTTCTGCATCAGCATTATAATTTATAGCTGCTGAGTCTGTACATCCTTCTTCTTTTTTACAAGCAGTAAAGATAAATGATACTGCTAAGAATATATAAAGTAATTTTTTCATTTTATAATTTTTAATTAATGTTGTGCAATTTTAGAGCATTCAAAATAAAGAGTTATGCAATGCATAGTAATATAACCAGTAGTTTTTTCATTCGAAAAACTTGCTCAATAATTATTAAAAAAGTTCGAAACTGGAAGCGAGAGGCCCACCAAAATAAACCTACTCAAATGAGTGGGTTTTTATTTATTCCAAAATTATTTTTTTCTCTACTGTTCCATCATCATAGATGTAAAATAAAGGAGTGTTCTTTTTGTAAGGCGTTTTTTGACCTAATAGGTCGGTTAATTTTAATATTTTTTTCTTACTCTCAGCCTCATAAAGCTCGTCTGCGCCTAATATTGTAGTTGTAACACAAGCAGTGTCATTATTGTTTTGCATATCAGCAGAATAATCTGTCCAAGAACAAATTTCAATTTGTCCGACAGGAGCAGTGTATGGTGTTGCAAATATATAATTTATACTATTGCTAGATAATAATGTGGATGTAATGTTTTCCGAAATAGGAGTAGCCCCATTAATGCTATAAGCAACATTAAAACTATTTACGTCATTTACGCCAGAATTTAATATTTCAATCTGAATAGTACCATTACTTACATTAAGAATTGAACTAACTCCAATATCCTCAGAAAAGGGTATCTTTTCAATATCTATTGAAACAAAGAAATCTTCTGTTTGATAATCTCTATAGGTAGACCAAAATCCACTTAAAACTTCATAAGTTTGCCTGGAAATAGGAGGTGTATTTTCTCTTGCTAATGAAATATTGTTTCCATTCATATACCATAAAACATATACTCCTCCATTATTAATAATATAGGGAGAACTCAATGGAACATTATTCCAGCCATTTAAAATAGAAAGAGAATCTACAAAAACAGAATCTATTAATGTGCCAACTGCACCGTTTACACCATCATCATCATAAATCTTAGCAGTAAAAGAACTTCCTATCAAGTCTATTCCAAAATTGGAAGAAATTAACTTTGCTGGATAAAAAGAAGGTTCAAAATAAACACCTATTCCTCCATTCCCACCTGCCCAATTTATTCCAGTTAAAGTAGTTGAAGAAATGTTATTTGCAAAACATAAATTTATATTACTTTGAGTAGTATCTAAAACAACAATTTCTTGTTCTCTTATATTATTTGTTGGGTTAATATCACCAGTCACTCCATTAGTTTGAGAAGAGAATGTATAAGTTCCAGGCATAGTAGGAGAAAAGCTATTAGAAAAACTAATTGTAGTGTCTTGTCCTGAAGATAAAGTATTAATAGATACATTATTTGTAATAATAGCAGCTCCAAAAGTTGGTAAAATAGAAGATGTTAAAGAAAAAGAGCCTACATTTTGATTGCCTACATTTTCAACATTTGTCTTCATAATATAATCACCCCCTTGGCTTGAAATAAAAATTCCTTTATTCTCAGAATTATCATTCCAACTAGCAGCAATATCAGTAATAGGAGAAGCATTTGATATTGATGGTGGTATAAATTTTATACTGTACGGAAAAGAAGGGTATGTATCTTGCGAATGTTGTAATCCTATTGATCCTGCTACAGATTCAATTCCAATAGTAATATCATTTCCAGTAGTAATCCCACTCATTGATTTATATTGAAAAATAATTGTAGAGTCAATATGACACAAAATAATCTGAAATGTATTAGCCCCTGTATATTGAGGATTGGCTAGTTGCCAAAAGGGGACATCTACATAAGAAATAATAGTACTATCCATATTATGATTATCAATATAACATCTTCCAGGATTATTAGTTCCCGTAAAAGTTAAGTCAGATAACAAAGGTGCTATGAAATCATTAGCACCGCTGGCTGTAGGAATTATTGGAAAAGGAGAAGCTATGTTTTGAGGATTAGAGAAAGAAATAAATCCATTAGAGCCTATTGAAAGAGAAGCGACAGGGTACCAATAATAATTAAAATCTTCTATAGGAAATGAACCAATAATATTATCATCTCCTAAACCGCTGACTAGATTATTAGTGCTCTCAATATCAATCCAATTATAAATAGGTCCATTTGGATTATTGCTATCCACCCATGTATATCCATATCCATCTGGCCCTCCAGAAGTTTGCGAGAACATAAATAATGGTACACAAAGTAATATAAATAGTAGATTTTTCATTGTATTGATTTTTCATAAATCTACTAAATAATTTCTCAACAATAAAATAAGTAATTTTACTAAAATTTTAGAATAATAAAAGTTTTAGAATCCTATAGCCAAAAACTGTCTTCTTTTCTGTCCCCTTAAAACTAAAAAAACCTTATAATCTTTTGGATTATAAGGGCTTAACTTTTATTGTTACGGACTGGACTGGACTTAATCTAAAATAATCTTTTTCTCAACATCTCCATTATCATAAATATAGAAAAGAAAATTATTCTTTATACCAGTTACTTTTTGACCTAATAAATTTGTGACTGAAAGAAGTTTCTTAGATTCATAAAATTCATTAACTTCTGTTGAGTTATTAGACACTAGTAAGAAAAAATCCCAAATTTCTTGTTCAATAACAATATCACTATCACCCCAATTATGAGCATTGTTATGTGAATATAACCACACTCCTTTCTATATCGGAAAGTAAAGTTAACTGCTCTTATTATTTTTATTAATACTTATAATCTAGTATAAATCTTAATAGAGTTATGATATAACTTTATAGGTTCCATCAGGATATAATGACAACCAATTTTTTAATTGATTTTCACTGTTAAGAGTAACAATTAAATTCTTAGAAGTAAATACTATTTTAGGAAGAATCTTAGGAGGACGATTTCTTATTCTTTCTAAGATCTTTTCTTTCTTTTCACTAATTTTTTGTTTTTTCTTCATAATTGTAATATAGCACAAATGTAAATAAAAAATTAATTTAGCATAGCTTTTTTAAATAAAAGTTATACTTAATTGTCAAAAACTTATATGTAAATAAATAAAAACTTAATATTGCATGCTTAATAAATATGATTAACTATAAAAAATAATATATTATTTCAAATAAATTATATTATAATTATTAATTAAAAACAATCGTTAATGTTAAAACCTATACAAGACCACGAAAATTAATTATATTACTTATTTTTAGAAAAAAATTAAAGAAATTAATAGATTAAAAATGAATAAAAATATATTTGGAGAACCATTAATTACGTGTAGCATAAAACCTTTAACAGGCTTTTTTAGAAATGGTTGTTGTGATACTGATGATTCTGATAGTGGAATGCATACTGTTTGTATAATCGTTGATAAAGAATTTTTACTGTTTTCAAAAGCTATAGGAAATGATCTTAGTACCTCGCTCCCTCATTTTGGATTTGATGGTTTACAAGATGGTGATAAATGGTGTTTATGTGCCTTAAGATGGAAAGAAGCCTTAATTAATAATGTAGCACCTAAAGTAATATTAGAAGCTACTAATGAGAAAACACTAGATGTTATTAGTATGAAAGATTTAATTAAACACTCACATAAGGAATTGAAAACAATAGATTAACAATGAAAAAACTACTGCTTATATTTCTTTGCTTTCCTATTGTTGGGTGTGGGGATATAAGGATGTATATCGGAGATTGTGTAAATGGATATGGAACTTATTCTATAACTATTCTTTTCTCAACTGTTCCATCATCATAGATATAAAAGAGAGGTTGATTTGTTTGTTTTGTTTCTCTTCCTAAAAGGTCTGTTACTTTAAGAAGTTTCTTATTAGATTGAA
>JABGXK010000222.1 GCA_018675825.1 Flavobacteriales bacterium
TTTAATTTTAGAGATTCTTACGCCGGCTTCAGGAACAATTTCATAGAGAGTAATAGTTGGCCCTACAGTTGCACTAATTGAAGTAATACCAATTTTGTAATGTCCTAATGTTTCAACAATTTTATTTTTCTTTTCTTCAAGATCTTGTTTATCAATTTTAATTTCATTGCCACCATACTCATTTAGTAAATCGATACCAGGCATTTTATATGATGATAATTCTAATGTTGGATCATAATTACCTAATTTTTCTAGTTTCTGATTGATTTCATTTTCAGATAATGTTTCTTCATTTTTTGTTGTATTGATCTCTATTGCTATGCCATCTCCTTCTTCTTTGGATGTATTGCTTTGATTATTATTAAAATTATCATTGTCTAGTGAATTCTTTGGTGATTGATTAATTGTAGCTTCTTCTTCTTCTTCTTCTTCTTCTTCTTCTTCTTCTTCTTCTTCTTCTTCTTCTTTAGTATCTGTATTCTCACTAAATAATCTCTTTTTTTCTGATTTTTTAAATTTTAATTTTATTTTATTTATGAAAAGTAATAATCTTTCATACTTAAGATTGAAAGTTAAAGGAATGTAAATCAGGATTATTGTAATTAATAAAAGAGTTGTTCCAATAGGTCCTAGTGCATTTTCAATTAGTTCTTGTGTCTTACTTCCTAGTTGTCCAGATAACAGCTCTTTTTCAAAAAAATGAAAGATAAAAACAGGAATAAATATTAAAGCAAGCAAAGTGTGAGAGAAATTGTTTGATAAAGAGAATCTTTTTAAGCCAAATACTTTTAAACCAAGAAGCAAAATAAATGTAACAATAAGATATGCAGAAATTCCAAAGAGTCTAAAAATAAGAAAGTGAGATAAAAATGCTCCAAGTCCACCAGCAGAGTTTTTTATATCTGGGTTTGTTATAATAGCCCAAAAGCTATTATTTTCCACAATGCTGCTATCAGATTTCCAATGAATAAAAAATGATGTAAATGCGATTAATAAAAATATAGAAAGCAACAATAAGGAACTTCCAAATATTATTTGATTGTTTCTATTTTCAAACGGAGCTTTTAATTTATTTAAAAATTTGTTTACGCTAGATTTTAATTTTAGTTTTTTCTTCATTTTAAATGATATTTCAAAAATACAAATAGAAATAATTATCATACTCCTTATTAACTATAATTTTACCATTAAATTGTTAATAATTATGAAGATTAAGCTAAGACCTTTATTAAATTTGCAATACATATGAAATTACTTAATATAAATAATGAAATGGGTATGCTAAAAACAGTTGTTTTAGGTATAGCAGATGATTTAGGTGGGATACCAAAATTAAGTGAGTGTTATGATCCTAAATCAAAAGAAAATGTTGAAAATGGCACATTTCCAATTGAGAAAGCATTATGTAAAGAGCTAAATGAATTTTACAATATTCTTTTAAAGTATGATGTTGAGGTTTTGCGACCAACACAGATTAAAGACTTAAATCAAATATTTACTAGAGATATTGCATTTGTAATTGATAATAAAATAATTTTATCTAATATTATTAAAGAACGAGAAATTGAAATAACTGGTATTTCTTATATTTTAGATTCCATTAATTCAAAAGATATTTTAAGACTAAATGATAAGTCTAGAATTGAAGGTGGAGATGTAATTGTTCATAATGATTTTATTTTTATTGGATATTCTAAAGAAAATGACTTTAATAAATATAAAGTGTCTAGAACTAACATAGATGCTGTTAATGATATAAAAAATCTGTTTTCTGAAAAGCAAGTTATTGCGTTTGAATTAAAGAAATCAGATTTAGATCCAAGAGAAAATGCATTGCATTTAGATTGTTGTTTCCAGCCAATAGGTAAAGGTATAGCTATTATATATGAAGGAGGTTTTAAAAATATAGCAGATGTTGATTATTTAATTAATATGTTTGGTAAGGATAATTTAATTAAAATTAGTAAAGAAGAGATGTATGATATGAATTCAAATATTTTTTCAATTTCTGATAATATAATTGTTTCAGAAAAAAGTTTTATTCGATTAAATTCTATACTAAGAAAGAGGGATTTTATTGTTGAAGAGATTAATTATTCAGAAACTGCTAAGATGGAAGGGTTACTAAGATGTTCAACAATGCCACTGGTTAGGTTATGAAACAAGTTACAAATAATATAATGATGATTGAACCTGTATTATTTAATTATAACACAGAAACTGCTATAAATAATTACTATCAATCAACTATAGTTGGAATGTCTAGCAGCCAAGTTCAAGAAAGAGCGCTACAAGAATTTAATGCTTTTGTTGATTTTTTAAGATCAAGATCTATTAATGTCTTTGTGTTTCAGGATACTTGTGATCCTAAGACTCCTGATTCAGTTTTTCCAAATAATTGGATTTCATTTCACAGCAATGGTAATATTTTCTTATATCCTATGTTTGCTGCTAATAGAAGACTAGAGAGAAGAGATGATTTAATAACTGCTTTAGAAAAAGATTTTGAAATCTCTAAAATTAATAGTTTAGTACATTATGAAAATGAAGAATTATTTTTAGAGGGTACAGGAAGTATGGTTTTTGATAGAGATAATAAAATTTGTTATGCTGCTAGATCTTTCAGAACAGAGGAGTCAGTTGTATTAGATCTTTGTAGCAAGTTAGATTATACGCCTATCTTATTTAATGCTTTTCAGAATGTGAATCAAAATAGACTTCCAATATATCATACAAATGTTATGATGTGTATAGCTACAGATTATGCTGTTGTATGCTTAGATGCAATTGATGATAGTGATGAAAGAAATCGTGTTATTAATTCATTAAACAGAACAAATAAAGAAATAATTGAGATTTCTGAAAATCAAACAAGTAAATTTGCTGGAAACATGTTGCAGCTTATGGGAGATAAATTATATCTTGTGATGTCTAAATCAGCATTTTCATCTTTAAATGCTAAACAGATTAAAATGATTAGAAAATATAATGAAATCTTATCTGTTAATATAGAAACTATTGAAAAGTGTGGTGGAGGCAGTGCAAGATGTATGATGGCTGAAATATTTTTACCTTTGAGAAGATGATAGAAAAATTATTAAAGAAGGATATTATTGAAGTTTTAGAGGATCTTTATGGTATTAAAGATTATGATTTACAATTTCAAAAAACCCGTAAAGAGTTTGATGGAGATATAACATTAGTTGTCTTTCCTTTTACTAATTTTTCTAAAAAGAGCCCTGAAGAAACGGGTAATGAAATTGGTGAAATTCTTAACTTATCAGATTTCATTTATAGTTTTAATGTTGTTAAAGGTTTTTTAAATTTAGTTATAAATGATGATATTTGGCTTGCTCAACTGTCAGACGCATTAAAGGATAATTCATTTGGATTTATTAATGCAAATAAAGAGGCGCCAACTTATTTAGTAGAATATTGTTCTCCTAATACTAATAAGCCTCTTCATTTAGGACATATACGAAATAATTTATTAGGATTTTCTGTAGCTGAAATTTTAAAAGCATCAGGTAAAAATGTCCAAAAAGTTCAAATTATTAATGATAGAGGGATTCATATCTGCAAGTCAATGATTGCCTGGCAAGAATTTGGTAATAATGAGACTCCAGAAACTAACAATATTAAGGGAGATCATTTGGTAGGTAAGTATTATGTGAAGTTTGATCAGCAATATAAATTAGAAGTAACTGATTTAGTAAAAAATGGGATTAAGCATGAAGAAGCTGAAAAAACATCTCCCATTTTTATAAAGGCACAAGAAATGTTATTAAAGTGGGAGGCAAAAGATCCTGATGTGATAGCATTATGGAAAAAGATGAATAGTTGGGTATATCAAGGTTTTACTCAAACACATAAAAGATTAGGAGTAAATTTTGATAAAAATTACTATGAAAGTGAGACATACCTACTTGGAAAGGAAGTTGTTAAAAAGGGTCTTGATATGAAAGTTTTTTATACAAAACCTGATGGCTCTGTATGGATTGATTTGTCTGATCAAGGTTTAGATGAGAAAATTGTGCTTAGATCTGATGGGACAGCAGTTTATATGACACAAGATATTGGAACTGCTATTAAAAGACATGAAGATTTTAATTTTTCACACATGACTTATACTGTAGGAAATGAACAAGATTATCATTTTAAAGTTCTGTTTTTAATTTTAGAAAAATTAGGATATTCATGGTCTAAAAATTGCTTCCATCTATCATATGGAATGGTTGATCTTCCAAGTGGAAAAATGAAATCTCGAGAAGGGACTGTTGTAGATGCTGATGATATTATGGAACAGATGTTTCAAAATGCAAAGAATATTGCTGCTGATTTAGGTAAGCTTGACCAGCTAAGTGAAAATGAGGCTCAAGAGCTATATGAAACAGTAGGGATGGGTGCTTTAAAGTATTTTATGTTAAAAGTTGATCCTAAAAAAAGAATGCTTTTTGATCCAAAAGAAAGTATAGATTTTAATGGTAATACAGGTCCTTTTATACAATATGCCTATGCAAGAATAAACTCAATTTTACGTAAAAACAATTCTATTATTGGTATAGATATGGGTGTAAATATATCAGATAAAGAAAGAGAGTTAATTAAGTTAATATTAGAATTTCCAAAATTAATTCAAGAATCTGCAAATTCTTATAGTCCTGCATTAGTAGCTAATTACATTTTTGAACTTGTTAAAGAATTTAATAGTTATTATCAGTCAACATCCATTCTTAATGCGGAGTCAGAATCATTAATTAGTTTTAGAGTTGCATTATCTAAAAAAATTGCAGAAATTATTAAATCTGGAATGTTATTATTATGTATTAAGGTTCCACAAAGAATGTAATCTATACACATTCGTAAATTAAGACTAAAAGATTATACAATAGATATATATAATTTAAAAAAAGTATACATTTGCTAATATCATGACTAAAGAAAGAATTCATCAGATAATTTTTGAAGCAGATACTCCTAAGGGAAAAGCTTTTGATATTGCATTATTAATAGCAATACTACTATCAGTATTAGTTGTTATGTTAGAGAGCGTACAAACAATTTGGAATGAATACGCAATATTACTTTTCACGTTAGAATGGTTTTTTACAATTCTTTTTACCATTGAATATTTTTTGAGGATTTATTCAATAAAAAAACCTTTTAAATATATTTTTTCAACATTGGGTGTTGTTGATTTATTAGCGATTATACCTACATATTTGTTTTTTATACCAAGTCTACATTCACTAACTGTCTTAAGATCAGTTAGGATAATAAGAATTTTTAGAGTATTTCAATTAAAAAGATACATAAGAGGTGCCTATACAATGCAAATTGCTTTACGGAAATCTATCCCTAAGATAATTGTATTTCTTTTATCAGTTCTTTTACTAATTGTAATTCTTGGAACTATCATGTATATTTTTGAAGGGAAATTAGGTAATACTCCTGGTTTTCAAGATATTCCAAATTCAATTTATTGGTCAATCGTTACTTTAACTACTGTAGGTTATGGGTCTGTTGTTCCAGCTACAGTAATTGGGAAAATTATTGCCTCTTTGATTATGCTTTTAGGATACGGAATAATTGCAGTTCCTACAGGAATAGTTACTGCTGGAATTATTAGAACAAATAAAAACGCATCTAGCCATTCATGTATTAATTGTTCTAAAGAAGGTCATGATGAAGATGCTAAATTTTGCAAATATTGTGGTTCAAAAATTAATGATTAATTTATGATTATTTTTTAAATTGTAACAATCTAAAACCAGCAAGTGAGAAATTTTATAGTTTATAGATCATCTGCAGGTTCCGGAAAGACATACGCCTTAGCTGTTAATTATATTTCTTTAGCTCTTAGTAGATGTCCACCAGAGAGGGATTATTATAGGAAAATTTTAGCTATTACTTTTACTAATAAAGCAGCTAAAGAAATGAAGGAGAGGGTTCTTCATTATTTATATACATTATCTCAATTAAAAGATGTAGATAATATTTTATCTGTAATAAGCAAACAAACTAATTTATCTAATAAAGATATATATATATACTCGAAAGAGGTTTATACACATATTATTCATCATTATTCTGATCTAGGAATTCAAACAATTGATAAATTTACTTATAAAATTATCAAAACATTTTCGTCCGATTTAGGTTTGTCTAGTGATTTTGATTTGGAATTAGAAAGTTATAAAATTATTCAACCAGTTGTTGCATTGTTAATTAGTAAAATCTCTGAAGATAATGTTGAGCTTTCAGATGTATTAATTGATTTTTCATTACAAAAAATTGATGATGGTAATAGTAATAATATTCAAAATGATTTAGAAGATTTTTGTTCACACCTCTTTAAAGAGAATTTTGATGATTTATTAATTAATAATTCTTTTTCAATTAGTGAATACGTTAAGATAAAAGATAAATTATTGGTTAATAGAAATAATTGTCACAAAAAAATATTAGCATTGAGAGATCATGCGTCTAATTATTTTTTAAAA
>JABGXK010000223.1 GCA_018675825.1 Flavobacteriales bacterium
AACAATCCTTTAAAATAAGGCTCACTTCCACCATCAAATGTAATCATTGGGTATTCCATACCGTCGTTAGCATCAGCAACTACCATTTTCGGGTACTGATACATTCCAAAATCAGTAGAATAAACTTTGATAACCTCAGCGGCAAAAGATGCTGCAGTTTTCCATTTAGGACAATGTCTTTCTTCTACAACAGCAATAACCTTTATACCATTCCATTCTTTCTCGTCTATTCTAAAAGTAGGATCGGCTGTAAACGCAAAATCATGAACATTTTCAGCATGATATTTCCATGTTTTTCTTTCATTCTCTTTGTATTCAATAATAGTTGATGGATATGAATTAAAAGGTTTGTCCTTAAAATTTTTGATGTCTAGCTTCTTTCTTAATTCTGCAGGAAGTACTTCATCTCTATTTAGTAGAAATCCAGTAGCTCCAACAATAAAATTGGATGAAAATGTTAATTCTACATCGAATGCTCCAAAATTTCCGTAAAATTCTTTTCCAAGATGCTGATCTGTAGTCCAACCAAATTTAGCGTCATATACAGAAATTCTAGGATACCAATGTACACCATTGTAGTGTTTATTTCCCCATGAATTATATGTTGCCATTCTTCTTCTTACCTCACCATTATCAAAGTAGGTTTGGAAGTTTATATCAAATGTAATATTTTCATTAGGAAATAATGTTTCTGGTAGGTATACTTTAAGAATAGTATTATCTAATTCTGTTTTAATATTTTCTCCATTAATAGTAATACTGTTAATTATTGTTCCTAGTTTTTTAGATTCATATTTTCCATACTTTGGGTTATTTCCATTACTTTTTTGTAATTTATCTAGATAAGAATCAGGCTGAAAGGCATTTTGATAAAGATGAAAATAAACAAAACTTAAGGAATCTG
Source organism: Flavobacteriales bacterium (assembly GCA_018675825.1). Lineage (GTDB taxonomy): Bacteria > Bacteroidota > Bacteroidia > Flavobacteriales > BACL11. The sequence continues at coordinate 905 of JABGXK010000223.1, forward strand.
GAGAATTGTTCCAATAGATTAATTTTTCTGTTCCTTTTATAATATCTGAATTTTCATCAATTTCAGCTTTTATGTTGTAATAAACATCTTGTTGCCAATATGCTTGATGAGGCATCTTATTTTTCCAGTAATTAGGGTTGTCTAAGTTTCTATATGTATTTGGTGTATTTAGTGGATCATAAGCTTCTTGAGAAATACTATTTGTTGTTAAAAAAATTAATGATATGAGAATATAATGTTTCATGATTTATTTTTTATTTTTTATTTGTTCTTTAGCATTTAATATACTTGCATTGAGTTCAAAACCTGTTAAAAGAATTATTGCATTAAAATACATCCATATTAAGATGATCATTAATGTTCCAATTGACCCATAGATCTTATTATATTGAGAAAAGTTATTAATATAATAACTAAATAGTATTGAGGTTAAAATGATAAATATAGTTGCTAGAATAGCACCTGCAGAAAAAACCTTTAATTTGCTTTTAATTGCTGGTCCTAAATTGAAGATTGTTGTAATACCTAGAAATAACATTATTATTAGGATTATCCATTTTGCACTATTTAAAATAAAGACCTCATTTGAGCTAATAACTTGATATTCTATTAGATAGTTTATAGTGGTTTTACCAAAAATAATTAATAGAATAGTGACAAATAGAAGAGCGGATAAAATCAGTGTTAAAATTATAGATAAGATTTGGTGTTTTATTATTGATTTGCTTTCACGAATATGATATGATGCATTCAATGCCTGAATAAGAGAACTCATTCCATTTGTAGAAAAATATAATGCTAGTAAAAAACCTACTGATAATAACCCTCCTCTATGGTTATTAATAATATCTTGTAATGTTTCAAAAGTTACTGCATTTGTTGATGGCGGTAGTATATTAGATAATATTTCCATTAAGGTGTCTTGAAATCCATCTATTGGGATATATGGTATAAGAGTAAAGAAAACAATTATTGATGGAAAGAAAGCAAGGAAAAAATTAAATGCAAGTGATGAAGCTCTAGTTGTTATAGCGCCTTCCTGTAATCCTTTTATAAAAAAAACTGTAACATCATAAATGCTTAATCCTGCAAAACCAAATGGTTTTATTTTCTTAAATATTCTTATAATAAATAGATCTTTCATATTGCTTTCAAGCTAAGATCAAAATTCTTTATTGTATGTGTTAATGATCCTAATGATATATAGTCAACACCACATTTTGCATATTCTAGGATATTATCTTCTGTTATACCACCTGATGATTCTATTTCAAATTTATTTTTTATAATTCTCACAGCTTCTTTTGTATCTTTAAAATTAAAATTATCAAGTAATATTCTTTTAATTCCACCTTCTTTTAATACTTCATTTACTTCATGGATATTTCTCGTTTCAACGATAACATCTAACTTAAGATTATTATTAATTAGATAATTTTTTGTTTTTTGTATTGCATTAGTTATGCCATTTGAAAAATCAATATGATTATCCTTTATCATAATCATATCATATAGTCCGTATCTGTGGTTATATCCTCCTCCTATTTTTACTGCCCATTTTTGTATCATGCGATTTAGAGGAGTTGTTTTTCTTGTATCTAAAATTTTGGTTGATGTTGTAGAAATTAAATTACATATATGTCTTGTTTTACTGGCAATAGCACTCATTTCTTGCATGCAGTTAAGTACTAGCCTTTCTGCTAATAGTATAGATCGCGAATTACCTTTTACAATTAATGCTATATCTCCTTTTTTTACAGTATCTCCATCATTTAAAAATGTTTTTATTTTTAGACTTTTATCAACATAGCCAAATATTAAGATCGCTAACTTTATACCAGCTATAATTCCATCCTCTTTTATAATTAATTGAGCTGAGTTTATAACATTTATATCAATACATGCTAATGATGTATGATCACCATCTTTAAGATCTTCATTTAAGGATTCTTTAATAAATTTTTTAAGTTCTTTATCTATCATTAAAAGCAAATTATTAATATTGTCAAAAATACAAAATAATGAAGATTTTATTGTTATCAGTAGGCAAGACCTCTAATGATTATATTAAAGATGAATTTTTATCATACTCAAAGAGATTATCTC
>JABGXK010000224.1 GCA_018675825.1 Flavobacteriales bacterium
CCTATTGCCAAAGCAATAGCAGAACCAATAGTAAAAATAGAATTATCACCCAAATTTAAAAGCTCAGGATTGGCAAGAGCACCAAAAGCAACCCCAACAGCTAAACCTTCAGGAATATTATGTAAAGCAATTGCAAGTACAAGAAGAATAGTTTTTCTCCAGTTTGTTGTCATTCCTTCAGCTTCTTCTCTTTTACCAAATAAGTGTAGATGAGGAATGATTTTGTCTAGGATATATAAAAATATTGCTCCAAGAAAAAATCCAATTGCAGGTGCTACCCAAGAAGGTGTTGTTGAAAGTCCATATTCATTTTGCAACTCAACATATTCAATTGCTGGTGCAAGTAATGACCAAAAGCTTGCAGCTATCATAACACCACCAGTAAAGCCTAAAGACATATCTAGAAGTTTTCTATTGCTAGAATTAAAGAAAAAAACTAGACCAGCGCCCATTGCTGTTAGTGTCCAGGTAAAAAGACCAGCTATTAAAGCTTGAATAACAGGGCTTTGTAATATAAACCATTTGTATATTTGTAATTCTTCCATTTTATTTTATAATTTTAATAAGAATATTTTTTGCAACATCTTGACTTATATGTTCAGGTTTACATTCTATTTTTATTTTCATAGACTGATCAAAAGTAATTCTCTCTATTACTTCAATATTACTTCCAATACTTATGTTTAGCTTTGTTAAATAATCTAAAAATTCTTTATCATCTAATGACACGCCCATTATAATTCCATTACTATTTACTACCATTTCGCTCAATGTTATTCTTTTTGTTGGATGTATAATTCCATTTTTTGTAGGAATAGGTTCTCCGTGAGGATCAAATTTTGGATAATTAAGAAAATGATCAAGTTTGTCAGTTAGTTTCTGTGATTTTATATGTTCAAGTTCTTCAGCAACATCATGAACCTCACTCCATTTAAAATCTAGTTTATTTACAAGGAAAGTTTCCCATAATCTATGTTTTCTAAGTATTTCAATAGCTTTTTTACATCCAGATTTGCTTAAAGTTACGCCTTTGTATTTTTTATAAATAACAAGTTTTTTCTCTTGTAATTTTTTTATCATCTCAGTTACTGATGCAGCAGATGTATCTAGTACATTAGCAATTTCATTTGTTGAAACAATAGCTTTTGTATCCAGATTAATTGACAATATTGCTTTAAGGTAATTTTCTTCTGATAGTGTTATCATGTCTGCAAAAATAATAAATTAATAATTTATAAAAAATTATTTAGGCTTGCCTAAAAATATATACATTTGTAAGTTAAATATTCAAATAAACTACTACAACAAAATTAGGATTCTAATAATGATAATATCTGTTTTATTTATACATGATATTATTATTGCTCAGACTTTAGAAGGAAACATCTACGATAAAAATTCTGTAGTATCTTTTGCTAACGTTTTAATAGAAATTGATAATGAGTCTATAGTTGTTTCTTCTGATATAGATGGCAACTATAAAGCTGATAATCTTACTTTAGGCAAGGTTAATATTACTATCTCAAGATTGGGGAGAAAAACACAGAATATTAAATATACTATTAAAAAAGGTATTAATTCATTAGATATTTTGATGGGAGAGGAAATATATAATTTAGATCAAATTGTTGTTACTGGAACAAAAACTTTTAAAAGAAGAACAAAATCTCCTGTTATTGTAAATGTTTTAGATAAAAATAAGCTTCAAGAAGTTCAAGCTTGCAACATTTCAGAAGCATTAAATTTTCAATCAGGTGTTAGAGTTGAGACTGATTGTCAAACTTGTAACTATACACAATTAAGGATTAATGGTCTTTCTGGTGGATATTCACAAATTTTGATTAATGGAAGAGCTATTTTTAGCCCTTTAACTGGTTTGTATGGAATGGAACAAATTCCTTCAAATATGATTGATAGAATTGAGGTAATTAGAGGTGGAGGGTCTTCATTATATGGTTCTTCAGCTGTTGGTGGAGTAGTTAATCTAATAACAAAATCCCCAAGGTCAAGTAATTTTGATTTTGGATATTCTTTTCGAAGAATTAATGAAAGTTCTAATGATAATTTAATTTTTGGTAATGGTAGTTTTCTTTCTAATAATGGTAAAAGTGGCGCAACATTTTATGTAAATAATAGAGATAGAGAATATTATGATCATAATGGAGATAATTTTTCTGAATTACCTAAGTTAAAAGATAATACTTTTGGAGCTAATTTTTTCTTCAAACCAACTAATAGTCAAAAAATAGAATTAAATTTTGGTAGTTTGCATGAGTATAGATATGGAGGAGAGATGATAGATGGCGCTCCTCATTTTGCTATGCAATCTGAGGAAAGAGTACATGATTTTTTAGTTGGAAATATTGATTATAGTATAGATTTTAACTCTGGAAATTCTTCATTAATAACATATGTAGCCGGACAGAAAACTAACAGAGAGCATTATACAGGTATAAGACCTGATATTGGTAGTTCTGAAGATATAGAACATCTCAATAATCCTCCTTATGGAACTTCTTTTAATATTACAACTCAATTTGGATTGCAACTCAATCATAAATACACCCAATTTATTGGGCCTAATGTATTAACCATAGGGTCTGAAGTTGTTTCTGATTATGTAAATGACGAAATTTCTTCATATAACTATTTAATAGATCAAAATGTTAATACTCTTGCAATATATCTGCAGTCTGATTGGAGTCTTACTGAAAAGTTTAGCCTTTTAAGTGGAGCAAGGTTTGATAAACATTCTTTGTTAAAGAATATTGTTGTTAGTCCAAGGACATCACTTTTGTATAATATTAAGACTAACACTCAGCTAAGATTATCTTATTCAACTGGATTTAGGGCTCCTCAGGCTTTTGATGCAGATTTGCATATTGCTTTTGCTGGAGGAGGAGTTTCAAGAATAACTTTAGCTGAAAATTTAAAAGAAGAAACTTCAAATAGTCTTAGTGGTTCACTAAACTATGATTATGCTCAAGAAAATTATATTTATGGATTTACCCTAGAAGGCTTTTATACAATTTTAAATGATGCTTTTTATCAAGATCCATCGGGTTCTGATGAATTTGGCGACTTATATATTAAGCGAAATGGATCAGGTGCTAAGGTAAAAGGGTTTAGTTTAGATTTAAGAGCAAATTACAATAAAATTATTCAGTTAGAAACAGGATTTACTGTACAAACATCTAGTTATGATTATCCTGTTTTACATAGTAATGTGCTAGAAGCTAAATCCAATTTCTTGAAAACTCCAAATTTATATGGATTTTCAAATATATCCTTCAAGTTAAAAAACAATATTAACTCATCAATTAACTATCTTTATACAGGAAAGATGGATCTTATTCATTTGGGAGGTGCAATAAATCATATAACTGATGAATATATAATATCTAATGTTTTTCATCAAATTGATTTTAATTTAAACTATAATCAGTATTTGAATAATATGGGGGTAAAGTTAAGGTACTTATTTGGAATAAAAAATGTTACCAACTCATATCAGTCAAATTTTAATATTTTAAAAAATAGAGATAGCAATTTTATTTATGGACCAAGTACTCCAAGAATGATAATATTTGGTTTGTCAGTTTCTTCATTATAAATCTTTAAAATGATTTATCACTTATTTTTTTAACAAGTGTTAACAATTTTTATGCTTTTTAAATAATATAAAGAACAGTATTTAAGAAATTATATATACATATTATTAATTTATTATTAATCAATTAGTTATAGTATTTATATAAAGCTAATTATACATTATAATAGTTAGTTTATTTAAAGTTTATTATAATTTAGCAAATTTTTATTATTATTGATGTTTACAAATGTAAACAATTATAATATGGAGAAAAGATTTAAAAAATGGATGGATTCTAAAGAGATTAGTGCCATAAAACTTTCAACAAAAATTAATGTTAGTAGAGCAACAATTTCACATGTTTTATCAGGAAGAAATAAACCAAGTATTGATATATTAAATAAAATTCTTAAAGAATTTCCGGATTTTAATCTCAACTGGCTAATATCAGGAGTTGGTAACATATCGACTAATTCTGAATTAATAATGAAGAAAGATATTAAAAAGGTTTTAGTTTTCTATGATGACTCATCTTTTGATGAACTCATCAAATAATTCAATTCAATCTTGTATTTTTGTGTAAAATATTATCAATGACAATATTATTTACAGAACCTTCAAATGATATTCTTTTAATATTATTCTTTCTTCTTTTAGTAATCCTTCTTTTTTATATTTTTAGTTACAAATTTATTAGATCTGTACTCTTTATATTTAAACCTGAGACTGTTCATCATTTATCATTTAAATTTCTAAGTTTTATATTTATTTTACCCAGTCAACTTTATTTCTGGAAATATTTCTTTACTGTAAAAAATAATAAACTAAAAAGAAATATTTTTGGTATTAATTTTGATAATCCAGTAGGTTTGGCTGCTGGCTTTGATAAGGATGCTAAAATATTTGATGACTTAAAATCTTTTGGTTTTGGTTTTGTAGAAATTGGTACTGTTACCCCTTTATCACAAGAAGGAAATCCTCAGCCTAGATTATTTAGATTAAAAAAAGATAAAGCTATTATTAATAGAATGGGATTTAATAATGAAGGTGTTGAGGCTATTGTTTCTAGGCTAAGAAGAAGAAAATCAAATATTATAGTTGGTGGGAATATTGGTAAAAATAAAATTACATCTAATGATAAGGCTATAAATGATTATGAAATATGTTTTGAAAAGCTATTTGATTATGTTGATTATTTTGTTGTTAATGTTAGTTCTCCAAATACTCCTGGTTTGAGAGAACTTCAGGATAAGGAACCTCTTACAAGATTATTAAATCGTCTTCAAGAATTAAATAATTTAAAACTTAAGCCTAAACCTATATTGCTAAAAATAGCTCCAGACCTTACTAATACTCATTTAGATGACATTATCAAGATTATTGCTGAAACAAGCTTAGACGGAGTGGTTGCAACAAATACAACTATAAGTAGAGGTAACTTACTAACTAACAAAGATGTTATAGAAAAAATTGGATATGGAGGCTTAAGTGGTCAACCATTAAAAGATAGGTCTAATGAAGTAATTAGCTATTTATCACATAAATCAAATAGATCATTTGCAATTATTGGAGTTGGTGGCATTAATTCTGCTCAGGATGCTATAGATAAACTTAATGCAGGAGCTGATTTAATTCAGATATATTCTGGCTTTATTTATGAGGGACCTTCACTTGTTAAAAAAATTAATAAAGAATTAATAAAATTATAAAATGAAAAAATTACTATTCATTATTTTCTTCATCCCATTCATATTATCTTCACAAGATTGGTATGACATGATGCAAGAGTCAGATGTTAATTTTTATCAAACTCAAACTGCTTTTAATGATTATTGGGAAGGTAAAAATATTGAAAAGGGAAAGGGATGGAAGCAATACAAGAGATGGGAAGCTTTCATGGAACCAAGAGTTTTTCCTAGCGGTCAAATACAATCTTTACAGTTATTTGAAGAAAATACACGTCTAATTACTAGAAATAATAATTTTAGAATGTTGCCTCCTAATATTTGGACACAAGTTGGTCCATCAAATGTACCGCTTGAGGGAAGTGGAAGAAAAAGAGGTATTGGAAGATTAAATACAATTGTTTTCCACCCTTCAGATTCAAATATTATTTATGTGGGAGCTCCTGCTGGAGGTTTTTGGAAATCAATAAATTCGGGTCAGACTTGGACAACAAGTACTGATTTTTTAACAAATCTAGGTGTTTCAGATATTGCTATTCATCCAAGCAATACGGATACTATATTTATTATTACAGGAGATAGGGATGGTGGTGATACTTACGCTTATGGGGTGATGAAATCTATTGATGGTGGACTTTCTTGGCAAACTACTGGTTTATCTTTTAATATTACTTCATCTTACAAAGGAAATAGAATTTTAATAGATCCAAATAATCCTGATATAATTATAGTAGCAACAAGTAATGGTATCTATAGATCAAATGATGGAGGTGATAATTTTGTTCATACTTTTCAAAATGAAAATTTAACTAGTATGGAGTTTAATGTAGTAAATTCTGATATAATTTATGCTGGATCTAAAGGTAATACAACTGTTTTTAAATCTATTGATAATGGAATAAATTGGTCTCAATCTGGAAGTGGACTTCCTTCATCTAGTGATGTAAGTAGAGCATGTATTGCTGTAACTTTAGCAAACCCTGATGTTATTTATGCATTATTTGGTAATAATAGTAATGGTTATCATGGAGTATATAAATCTTCTGATCAAGGAAATAATTGGACTCTACAATCTAATTCACCCAATTTGTTAGGATGGTCAACTAATGGTTCTGATAATGGTGGCCAGGCTTGGTATGACTTAGCTTTAACAGTTTCTCCAGTTGATGAAAATATTGTTTTTGTTGGAGGCGTGAATTGTTGGAAGTCAACTGATTCTGGTATTAGTTGGAATCTAAATACACATTGGTATGGAGGTGGAGGTGCAAATTACATGCATGCTGATGAACATATGCTTCAATATAATACAATAGATAATAAAATATATTCTGCCAATGATGGAGGTTTATATGTTTCGAATGATAATGGCACTAATTGGACAGATATTTCTGATGGTTTACAAATATCCCAATTTTATAGATTTGGTGTTTCTCAAACTGTTCAAGATTTGGTTATTGGAGGTACTCAAGATAATGGAACCTTTTTAAAAGATAACCTTAATTGGAGTGCAGTAATTGGCGGAGATGGAATGGAGTGTATAATTGATTATACTGATGCTAATATTATGTATGGATCAGTTTATTATGGAAATATAAGTAAATCTACTAATGGTGGTAATAGTTTTTCATCAATTGCACCTGCTAGTAATGGTGCATGGGTTACTCCGTATATGTTAGATAGAAATAATCCACAAATTATTTATATTGGATATGAAGAATTATACAAATCTACTGACGGTGGAAGTTCATGGAATATTATTACAAATAATGAAACTAATGGTGGAAAAATTGATCAATTACAAGTTTCAAAATCTAACCCAGATATAATTTATTTTTCTGATAATGCTAATATTTTTAAAACTATTGACGGAGGTTTGACATGGAATAACCTTACAGGTAGTCTTCCAAATAAAACAATAACGTCTATTACATTAAATTCAACGAATGAAGATAGAGTTTGGTTGACGTTTTCTGGGTATGATAATAATGAAAAAGTTTATTTTTCAGATAATGGAGGAAATACTTGGAATAATATTAGCGGAACACTTCCAAATGTTCCAGCTAATTGTCTAATCCTAAATGAATTAGATAGTTTAGAAACTTTATATATTGGAACAGATTTAGGTGTTTTTACCAAAGATTCAACTATTAACGATTGGAATAATTATAATTATGGTTCTTTACCTAATGTTATCGTTAATGAACTTGAAATTCAATATCCTTCAAATAAATTATTAGCTGCAACATTTGGTAGAGGCCTTTGGAGTATTGATTTACTAATTACATCTCCTCCAGTAGCAGATTTTACTGTTAATGATTCTATATTTTGTAATGTACCTGCTACAGTTAATTTTACTAACACATCATATTATTCAAATTCCTATTACTGGGATTTTGGAGATGGTAATACTAGTACATCTACAAATCCTTCTCACAGTTATTCAAATTTTGGAACTTATACTGTTAGCTTAATTGCTAATGGACCTTTAGGAATTGATAGTATCGTATATACATCCTTAATTAATATTAATCAAAATAATCCATGTATAATTACTTTACCATCTAGTGGTGAAGGCGATCTACAGACTAATTGTAATGGTTCTTTATACGATGTTGGTGGTCCAAATGGAAACTATTATGATAATAATAACTCTTGGATTACAATTTCTCCACCAGGAAGTAATCAAATAACATTAAATTTTACTGATTTTGATATTGAAGCACCTTCATCTGGACTTTCTTATTGTAATTGGGATTATCTTGAAATTTTTGATGGTGCTGACACATCTGCACCCTCATTAGGTCAATATTGTAATACTCTAACTGGCGGTCCAGGTACTATAATAACTTCTTCTGGATCAGTTACTGTATATCTTCATGCTGATCAAGCAGTTAATGGAAGAGGCTTTGAATTAAATTGGTCTTGTAATTTTCCAAATATCCCTCCAAATACATTAATCACTTGTAGTGATACTATAAGTTGTGATGGAATACTAAGTTTTACTGATCTTTCATTAAATGGACCTGATACTTGGAGCTGGGATTTTGGGGATGGAAATTTTTCTAATCTTCAGAATCCAATTCACACTTATTTATATCCAGGAGTTTATTCTGTTAAATTAATTACATCTAATCAATATGGTGTTGATTCTATATTAATTAATGATTATATATCTGTATTTGATGATAATATTTCTTCAACTAATGATACTATTTGTAGAAATAGTACTGCCATTTTAGAAGCTAACTCTGTTTATGGAATAATTAATTGGTATTCAGATTCGTTACTATCAAATTTTTTAGATACAGGAGAGATAATTACATTAAGTAATATTAATAGTTCATCAACATATTACTCAAGAAATGAATTATCCTTTTCTAATATTTTTGGAGGTCCAAATGATAACTCATTTGGTGGAGGAGGAGCTTATCAAGGAAATAGATATTTGGTTTTTGATAATTATAAATCTTCAAAGCTAGTATCAGTTTTAGTTTATTCTTATGTTGATGCTAATAGAATGATTGAGCTCAGGAACTCTAGTAATCTAGTTATTCAAGATACAAATATTTATATCCCTTATGCTCCTAATGGGTTAAGAATATACTTAAATTTTGATATTCCTGTTGCAAATAATTTACAATTAGGAATTGGTGGAATAACTACTAATTTATTTAGAAATGATAATGGAGCTGTTTTTCCATATGACATTTCAAATATTATTTCTATTTCAGGAACCAATGCTTCATTGGGATATTATTATTTCTTTTATGATTGGGAAATAGAACTACAATCTTGTTATTCTAATGTTTCTGAGAGTCAGATTATTGTTAATGATACAAGTTACATTCAAAATATAGTAAATCTTTGTAGTGGTGATAGTATTCAAGTAGGAAATAATTTTTATTCAAACTCAGGAATTTTTATTGATACTTTAATTAAAGAAAATGGTTGCGATAGTATCATTAATACTAGTTTAATAGTTGGATTAAATACCACCATTAATCAAAGTTTTACCATCTGTTATGGATCATCTATTTCAATTGGACCTAACTCATATTCTGTTTCTGGATTATATATAGATACTATTCAATTTGGAGGTTGTGATAGTATTATTATAACAGATCTTAATGTTTTAGATAATACATCTTATCAACAATCATTCTCTTTATGTAATGGGGAAAATATAACTGTAGGTAGCAATTCTTATAATTTAAGTGGTAATTATATCGATACTTTAGTCTCTTTTAACGGTTGTGATAGTATCGTATCTACTTCTTTATCTTTTTATAATAATTATTCTACTTCTAATTTAGAAACTATCTGTTTTGGAGATTCTGTAACTATTGGAAATAGCACCTATTCTACTCCTGGTAGTTATGTTGATTCTATTTCTTCTAGTTTTGGTTGTGATAGTATTATTCTTACATCATTATCAGTATTTCCAACTCTTTATGAATATCTTAATTTTACTATCTGTATTGGCGACAGTGTAGAAATAGGCAACAATACTTACTTCTCTAGTGGTTCTTATTCTGATACTTTATTATCATCATTATTTTGCGATAGTATAATTTCCACAATAATTCAAGAATCTATTCCTGTAGCTCTATTGATTGAAAATTCTGGAATTCTTTCCTTTAATGTAAATGGAGGCTTACCTCCATATAATATTCAATTATTTGGTCCAAATGGCATTATTTTTAATTTAATCAATAATAACGGATTAGGTGGAAACTATACTCCAACTATAAATGGAGACTACTATATTGTTTGTCTAGATCAACAAGGTTGTTATTCTGATACTGTTCTAATAAATATTGATTTTTTATCAAATATTTCAACTATTAATATTAATGATTTAAATATATATCCTAATCCTACAGATGAATTTATAAATATTGAATTTTCTTCTTTAAGTGATAATAATATTAATATTAAAGTAAACAATGCTTTAGGACAAGAGGTTTTAGCCGAAGAGTTTTTTAATTATAGAGGAAATTTCTTACAAAAGTTTAATGTTAATCATTTATCTCAAGGAG
>JABGXK010000225.1 GCA_018675825.1 Flavobacteriales bacterium
TAAAAGATATAGTCTCAACAAGAGAATTTGATGACGAGAGCTATCCAGGACGTTTTTTTGAAGTTGAGTTGCAAAAGGTAGCACGATTAAAAAATGATATTCTATTAAACGAACAGATAATAAACAACTATCTTGCTCAAGTCGCCCCTGTAGATTTTTCTGAGGACTTTAAATTTAGAAAAGAAATCAATTCTTACTTAGATAAATATAATCTTAATCAAACTATTGATATAAGTATTGATGATAATACACAAGTCAAAAAATTACATGCCAACTTTATAGATTATTCTAAAAATGTAAGAGACGATATTTCTGATGTCTCATTTACTGAACTTAAAAATAATGACGGTGAATTATTAGCAGTAGGTTGGTTTTTAAATCATGGGTATTTTGGATTTATCCCAAAAAATAATGGGATTTCAGGAATTAGATTAAGAAAAGGAAATATCCAAGTTGGCGATTATTCAATCATATCTGATTTGTTTCAAGAGAGCCGTTTTTCAGGATGGGTAATTGGTGAAATTCATATTCTTTCCGAGAAAATAATGCCTAATGGAAGAAGAGATAATTTTGAGCCAAGTAAAGCTTTATATGATCTTCAGAATCAAATTTCAATTTATCTAAATAACTTTAATAAAATAATTCGTTCTAAATCAAGTATTAGAAATACAAATAAAATAATTTCCTCCAACCTTAGCTTGCTCGATGAAATAGTTAATGAAGACTATCTTTCTACAATACCTGATAATAAATTAATAAGAAATGTAATAGCTATTCAATTAAATGAAAATATTAAAGAAATTGAAAATATTTCAAGCTCTATAAGTGACACATTTAAAGAAGAAACAAATGAAAATGTTAATAAAAAAAGATCAGTCCTGAAATTATTTAAATTAGAAGAAATTAGTGAAAAAAATATTTCACAAAATGAAAAATTACTATTAAGAATTTTAAGATCTTCTGGTTCCCTTAAAGATGGTATTGAGGCAACAAAAAGTATTTTTGAATTTATGGAGTTTAAAAATGACCACTGAAACTACTAATATTAATATTGATTTAATTGATCCTGATAAAAATAATCCAAGAATTGCAGAATATATTTTAGAAAATCCTAATCCTAAAAAGTCTACGATTTTTAGAATGCTTGGAAGTGCTGAGCCAGATAGAAAGTCAGATTCAACAAACTATAACTCTTTAAAAAATTCAATAAAAGCAAATGGTACATTAATAAATCGAGTATTACTTGGAAAATACGATGAAAGATATCGAGTCATCGAAGGAAATACAAGATTGGCGATTTACAATGAGTTGTATCAAGAAACAAAAGATAATAGATGGAAAAGTATCCCTGCTGAAATAGATAATAACATCGATGAAATTGGTGAGCATAAAATTAGACTTCAAGCTCACTTGGTAGGTGTTCGGGAATGGAGTCCATTTGCAAAAGGAAAGTATTTATACGAACTTGTCAATGAAAATAAAATGACTCTTGATGAAGTTGCAGGTATTTGTGGAGATCAAAGGAATAAAATATCACTTTTAATAAAAGCTTATGAAGATTTTAAAGAATATTATATGCCTATGGCAAAAGATGATATGAATCCTCAGCGATTTTCTGCTTTTGTTGAAATTCAAAATCCAAGAAGAAAACAATTATTAATAAATCAAAAATTCTCTATGGACGATTTCGCTCAGTGGAACAATCCACATAATTTAAAAATAACTAAGAACGAACATGTAAGGAAGTTAGATCAAATTTTAAGTAATCCTGAGGCGAAATCTATTTTTTTAAAAATAGATTCTGAAGAAGCAATAAAATTTCTTATGCAAGAAAATCCAGATTTGACGAAATATAGTTTGGTTGAGCTTGCAGATGAAGTTAATTTAAGAGTTGGTAAGTTTGATATGGGAAAAATTACAAAATTTCAGAATCAGGAAGATGACAAGGACCCTACGATATTATCTATTGTAGATTTAAGAGATACTATTGAAAACTTTTTAGA
>JABGXK010000226.1 GCA_018675825.1 Flavobacteriales bacterium
ATATAAATGTATTCCCAACTTTTGAAAATTATATCGATCAATTTAGAATTTTTAAAAATATGATTACTGAAACACTAATATATTGTAAAGAGGATGATGAACTTAAAAAGTTAACAAATGAAAAAAGTAAATGCAAGATGATAGGATATAAAACTCCCAATCATAAAATAATAGATGGTACTACATACATAAATAATAAGCCACTTAAAATATTTGGAGATCATAATCTACAAAATCTAAATGCTGCAAAATTAGTATGCAAAGAATTAGGAATCAAAGAAGAAAAATTCTTAGATGAAATACAATCTTTTAAAGGAGCCTCTAATAGACTTGAACTAATAAAAGAAAGTAAAAATTCAGCTATATATAAAGATTTTGCACATTCTCCATCAAAATTAAAAGCAACAATTAAAGCTATGAAATATCAGTTTAAAAATAGAGAACTAGTGGCATGTATGGAATTACACACATATAGCAGCTTAAATATTAAATTCTTAGAGCAGTATAATGGATGTATGAAAGAGGCTGATATGGCAATAGTATATTTTAGTGAGACAGCAATTAAGCATAAAGAATTAGATCTAATTACTGAAGATCAAATAAAGAAATCATTTGATAAAAAAAATCTTTTAGTTTTTAGCGATTCAAAAAAACTAAAGGATCATCTTAAAACTATTAATCTTGAAAATAAAAACCTACTAATGATGAGTTCTGGAAATTTCAATAAACTTAATTACAATGAAATTTAAAATATTAATTCTACTTATTCTCTGTAATACTTTTTGTTTTGGACAAATCAAGAAACACCACTATACAGGAATACTACAATTAAAGAACAATCAACCAATTAGTTTTAGTTTGGAATTAACTGAAAAAGATGGAAATGTATTTGGATATTCAATAACAAATCAAAATACAGAAGATGAAACAAAGAGTGAAGTGCAGGGTTTGTATTTTAAAAAAGACAAGACATTTCAACTCCAAGAGACACAGATAATAACAACAAAATCTGAAGCACCTTTAAATAGTTTTTGTTATATAAGGATGAATCTTACTCTAAAGAAAATGCTTAATAAAAAGAGGCTTGAAGGGAATTTCACTGGAAATTTTTTAGATAGCTCAAAATGTGCAGAGGGAAAAATTATGTTAATTGAAAAATCCTTTATAGATAGAAAAATAAAGAAAATTGAAAAGAAAATTGAAAAATATAAAGAAAGAGAAATAGTCAATAATGAAGACATATCAAGTATAGTTAAGACTCAAATAATTAAAGATGGAGATGATTTTAAGATAAATTGGATCTCAAAATTTCTAATTCTTAAAGTTTGGGACAGCAATCAAGAAGATGGTGATAAAATAAATCTTTCAGTAAATGGCAATCTAATTTTAGATAATTATGAAACTAAAAACAAACCAAAAAAAATCAGATACAAACTCTTAAAAGGCAATAATATAATAAATATAAGAGCAACAAGTATTGGAAAATCTTCACCAAATACTAGTAGAGTTGAATTAATTGATAGAAAAAAAAAGTATCCAATACTTACTCAACTTGAATTAAATAAATCAGCAATTATTAAGATTATAAAATAAAAATTTAATTATAGAATAACCAAAAAATCTACACATTCAATCAAAACAAAAATAATACTATAAGATATATAATGAAAAAACCCCATAATCAATACAGGGTTTAGTGTGACTCTGAAGGGATTCGAACCCCTAACCTCCTGATCCGTAGTCAGGTGCTCTATCCAGTTAAGCTACAGAGCCTAATAGTTTTATAATAATGTAATCTAATTATATGATTTGAACATTTAAACCATATAATTCAAGATCTTCTTGAAATGGCTTTAGTTCTGAAATTTCTCCACGTAAGATATCACATCTTCCATTATAATGAGTAAGTAGAGCACATTGTTCTGCTTGAAGAGAAGAATGGTCGCATATTGCAACTAAACAATCAATAACGTGATCAAAAGTATTAAAGCTATCATCAATTAGATATAGTGTCTTATGAGCTATACTCTTTTTATGAATCTTGTTTGGTTTGTTATAGTTTAAAGACATAATAGAAGGTTATTTAAATTTTACTTTTATCTCCTCACCTCTTAATAATCTTTCAATATTCTTTTGATGAGTAATTAGAGCGAGTAATGGAACAAAAATAGAAAATATAATTAATGATACATCACTTGAATCTGATAAAAAATAAATAATTATTGGAAAAGTTATTGAAGATATAATTGATGCTAATGAAATATATCTTGAAAATATAAAAACAAATAAGAAAACAATAAATGATAATAAGGCAGCATATGGTTGAATGCCAATTAATATACCAAGTAAAGTTGCTATACCTTTACCACCTCTAAATCCTGTGTAAATAGGAAATAGATGACCTATTACTGCAGCAATACCAAAAACTAATTGATGCTCAAATTCTAAATCTATATTTTGTGAAGGAGGATTAATAAGAAAAACATACTTAACCACCAACCATCCTTTAAAGATATCTAAAATTAAAACTGGGATACCTGCTTTTTTACCTAATACTCTAAAAGTATTAGTAGCTCCAGCATTTCCACTTCCAAACTCTCTAACATCTGTTTTAAAAAATATTTTTCCAATTAATACTGCCGATGGAAAAGCACCTGTTAAATAAGCAAGTATTATAAGAAAGTATATGTATTCTTGATCAATCATAAAAATATTTGCAATTTAAGAATTAAAATTTCTTTTTAATTTTTTTTAGAAATTTTTCAGGAGCATCTTCATTAGCAAGCATATACCTATAAGGAACCTGACCTTTAATTGATTCAGATTTTCTTTTTGTGTCTTTCAAATCTGATATTGCCAAATTAAATTCAGGATTTGTAGAAATAGCTCGCATTAAACCATTTTTATAAACAAAATAATATTCGTCATAAAATTCAGTTTGGAGATATATCGTTAATATATCAGAATTCCTACCTTTCTCAATTAAAACATGACCTTCTAAAATGCCATTTATTTGTGTATTATTAATACTACCTACACCAATATTATTCTCTGAAATAAATGATTTATTCTTATTATCCCATTTTAAACTAATATCAGTAAAAGAAAGAGAATGATTCATCGAATTAGGTAATTTTTCAAATGCATCATGCATCTCTAGATCAATCATCAATTCATCCTTTACATCATTACCTACAATTCTTAATAAATTATTTTCATAACTTTTATTATACTCAAATATTTCATCTCCAGGTGCAGAAAAAATATCTTGAGCCATAATTTCCATAGCTTCTTTTGAAAAATCAAAATCTAACATTAAGAAACCATTAAAAGTTAAATTATCCTTACTAGTATTTGAAATATCACCAACAACCTTAGTTTCTATTCTTCCAAGATTAAGATCTAAATCAATATCACCAGATCCATATGTTGCACATGTCTTATCATCTAGTATTAAATAATTAGAAGCAGAATCTAAGCCACCAACAATAAAAGAAGAATTCTTATCACTATAATATACAGTTGAGCTAGAGCTAAAAACTTCATAATCAATTCCTCTTTTCTTTGGACTTAAGAATGTAGAATAATAAAATGATGAATCTTTACTCATATATATTCCTGAAGATAGCTTATCATCTTTATCGTTATATAGATTATCATTAATATTAAATGATATTTTAGAAGAATTAATTTCAGATGAAAATTTAATCCATTCTTTTGAGAAGGCTAAACAACTATGATTGATTTTAAAGAAACCATTAAAGGTTAAATTCTTACGATCACCCAACAATTGCACTTCTCCCTTGAAATTATATCGCTCGCCAATTTTAAATGATTTAACATCATCAACTAAGCCAGTAGCAATAGTTATTGTATCATCATTTACTGCTATATCAGAGAAATAAATATCCTGTTGATTATTTAATGCATCTATATATACATAATTACCAGAGCCAGAATAATTATTAGCACCATTAATATTTACTGTAGAATTAGAAAAAGAATGATACCTTGTTAATGCATCTACTATAATATTAGCATTTGATAAGGGTCTAATATTAGCATTCCGTTCAACTGTTAAAATACCTGAATCAGGATAGATAATAGCATCTGCTATATTCAGACTATCGACTCCATATGCGTTAATGATATAATCCTTAAGACTATAATCAGCATTTTTAGCAACAAAAGATAATGAATCTTGATTACTGTTTAAAGAAACAAATCGTGATCCAAAGGACTGAGAACCATCCTCTTCTCCTAAGGTTAATTGTTCCTTGTCCATTTCCCATCTTAATTTATCAATAAAACATATATATTCACTTGCTGGAAAATTTACATACGATCCGACTCCATTAGAGTAAAAGACACCTTCCCTATCTAAAATATCAATATTTGCTCTAAGATTCTGAGCACTAAAAGCTAAAGCTTTTGTATTATCAAAAACATTTAAATTTGCAGTATCAGATTTAAACCAATTTGAATTAAAAGAAAAGAAATCTGAAGATATTTCAGCTAAATCTAGTTTCATAATACCATTACCTGTTAAACCTATAGGTTGCAATAAGATATTTCCTTCTAGACTTGATTTACCTGCATACAAGCTAAAAACATCATTTGTTTGATAAATGTTTAATTTATCTAAATATGGCTTATAATGACAATAAGCCTTAGTATTTAAAACTTGAGGAAATTCAATCCCTTTACTTACTTCATCAATAGTTAATGCATCAGACAATAAACTTGTAGAATCTGGATAGAAAATAATATCCTGAGAATGAATTGTAGAAGATAAATATTCCAGCTTACCAATACCTCTTAATCCAGTATTTCCTAATATAATATCATTATGATATCTTGCTTTATCTTTATATATTGAAAATCCACCTAAAGGGGTTTTCCTAGAAAATCCTAAAGAATAGTCATACTGTAAACGAAGAGTATCATTAAAAACTGGAAAAATATCTGATGATTTAAATGTTCC
>JABGXK010000027.1 GCA_018675825.1 Flavobacteriales bacterium
AAATTCGAAAAAAAGTATACGGTAATCTGCATTTAGAAACTATTAAATCACAAACAAATGCGGCATATTATTTTTCTTTTCGAGGTGATCATGAAAAATGTATATCGCTACTTAACGAAATAAAAGATCCTGCTATTTCTAAATATGGCTTATATAAGTCTTTTGAAATTCAAAATATATTTGCTGCATTAGCTCATTGTCATAAAGCAGCAGCTAATTATAAAAAAGCAGATGAATATGCTTTGCGAGCAAAAAATATTGCAGAAAAAATATTTGATCCCTTAAGTTCTTTTATAGGTGATAGTTATAACCAGTTATCAGAAATAAATGTAGCATTAGAAAAATATGAACTAGCTTTATCATATCAATTAACTGCTGCTAAATTAGATAGTGAAAGAAATATTAGTAACTATATTTTATCAGATGTTTTTAATATTGATAATCAAACAGATAATATATTTGATTATATTGCTAAATTAGTTATTTTAAAATCTTGGAAACCTGAAGAATTTTCAGCTTTTAACTATGATGATGCTTTTGAATTAATACAATCAATATCAGATATAAAAGCGTCCAAAGCTCTAAAAAAATCTAGTTTAAGAATACTTGAAGAAAATGATAAAATTAATGACATAATAAAAAATATACAAGATCTAGAAATAAGTAAAAAAAATATTAGAACTCAAATTATTGATAATTTTTTAAATAATGAGGATTCGAATCTTAATCTACAATTAGAAGAAAAATTACTTAATATTGAAACAACAATTGAAAATCAAAATATTGTTTTACAAGATATCTATCCTAATTATTTTAATTTAATTCGGCCACACAACTCATCTATTAAAGAAATTCAAGATTTAATTAATTTAGAAGAGTCACTTTTGTCTTTTTTTATAGATGAGAAATTTGATTTTATTTATTTAATTTATATCTCCAATGATGTTTTTGACATAAAAATTATTGATTATAATTATGATGAATTAAAAAATGATATTAATACAATTAGATCATCTTTAGACACCATTAGTCTAAGAGACTTTAATTTTGATATTTCTCATAAAGTTTATAATAAACTTATTAAACCAGTTGAAAGTTATATTAAGGATAAAGATCAGCTTCTAATTATTCCTGATAAAGTATTATTTAAAATTCCTTTTTCTGTATTGGTACAAGAGACTTATAAAGGCACTTATAAAAGTGCACCTTGGCTTATAAATGATTACTCTATT
The DNA here is from genome assembly GCA_018675825.1 of Flavobacteriales bacterium. Classification (GTDB taxonomy): domain Bacteria; phylum Bacteroidota; class Bacteroidia; order Flavobacteriales; family BACL11. The sequence goes on from JABGXK010000027.1 coordinate 1,233, forward strand.
GTTAATTTACCTTCTATAAACTCACTAAAATATTTACATGATAAAGATGCAATCCAATCAGAAAATTTATCATATATAGGTTTTGGTGATCCAATCTTAAGTAATTATTCTGATAACTCTTACAGAGGTGTATTTGATAATATTGATGAAATTACAAAACTAGACTCATTACCTGAAACTAAAGATGAACTTTTAGGGATCGCAGAAATATTAGGCAACGAAAATGGCAATATATATTTGGGAAAAGAAGCTACTGAAACAAAATTTAAAGAGTTAGAATTTGAAGATATTAATCTTCTACTCTTTGCTACTCATGGTTTAGTATCTGGTGAGCTTAAGGGCTTGGATGAGCCAGGTTTAGTAATGACCCCTCCTCCACAAGCTAGTAATGAAGATAACGGCATTTTAAGTGCTAGTGAAATATTATCCTTTAATTTTCCATCTCTTGATTTAGTTGTTTTATCAGCGTGTAATACATCTGCTGGAACTTCAAAAAATCCAGAAGAATTATCAGGTTTAACACGTTCGTTTTTTTATGCTGGTGCTAATTCTTTATTAGTTTCACATTGGCCTGTTGAATCTGATAGTGCGGTTAAACTAACAACAAACATGTTCAAATACATAAAAGAAGATAATTTATCAAAAGGTTATGCATTACAAAAATCAATGAAAGATTTTATACAAAATGCAGATAAAGATTATTTAGCTCATCCAATTTTTTGGGCTCCATTCATGTTAGTTGGAGGAAATTAATTCTTTTGAAATATTTATTATTTTATCTTTCATATAAATTAAATTAGTCCATTCATCAGGAATTTTATAAATAGAAGCAGCTATTTGACCATACACAGCTCCTGTTGTATCTGCATCATTTCCTAAATTAACTGCTTTTAATGCCCCATCTCTAAAATTATCATTATTATAAAATGCCCAAAGAGCAGCTTCTAAGGATTCTACGACATATCCTGACCCTTTTATTTCTGGAGGTTTTTTTTCTTTAAATGATCCCAAGGCAACATCTTTAATTTCATTACACAATGGCTCTTTAATAAAATAATTATTGATAGGTGAATACATAGATGAGAGTACAGTTTCTTTATCCACTCCATTTAACAAACCAACCATGATTCCAGTCATATATCTACAAGCATCTAAACACAAAATATTTGCATGTGTAGTTTTAGAACTCAACACAGCATATTTAATTGCATCTTCAGGATTATGGTAATAGTGCATAGGAATTGGTGCTAAACGCATAATTGATCCATTACTTGCATGTTTATCACCTGAGGTTGTAGCAAATGCATTACCTCTTAAAGCATAATCATCTATAGCTAATAAAGTTGTAGTACCAATATCAAAACAAATTCCAGTAGATGACATATACCCCTCCTCCTCCCATTTAGAATACTTATCCATTTGATCTTTTGGATTGAAAGTTTTGCAATCAATTAAACTTTGAGCTAAGCATAAAGCCATAGAAGTGTCATCTGTCCATTGACCTGGTTTTAAATCATGAAATCCACCACCAACTATTGTTGATATAGTTTGAAATGAACCAGGTTTTTTAAACTCTAATGTACTACCAAGAGCGTCTCCAACAGCTAAGCCAAGTAAAGATTGATTAACATTATTAATATTAGAATTCATATTTATATTAGTTACTTATGTTTCTATAAATTTTAATTGTTGATCTTCAATTATTAAACAGGATAATTTTCCAGAATAGAATGACCCAGTATCAAGATTAATTCTATAAGGAAAATTTTCTACTTTTTCATTTGGTGTGTGACCGTGAACAACAATTTTACTAAAGGTCATGGTTGGTTTAAAAAAATGTTTCTCTCTTGTCCATATCATTGTTTCTTTTTCTTGTTTATCAAGT
>JABGXK010000227.1 GCA_018675825.1 Flavobacteriales bacterium
TAATTGCTAAATCAAAAAGTGAATTGGCAATTACAGAATTTGATGCTGGTATAACATTATCATTTATTTCCATTTTTCTCGCTACTAACATAGGATCTAAATCAGAAGTAAAATAAAACATAGAAGAAGTATTGTCATAAAAATGAATGATAGCATACTGCATCATTTTATCAGACAATTGCAACCATTTTTCATCAAAGGTAGCTTCATATAATCTAATAAATGCTGAAATTGTAAGAGAATAATCTTCTAAATAGCCATTAATAGTAGACTTTCCATCTTTATAAGAATGAAATAACTTTCCATCTTTCTGTAATTGGATATCTGCAATAAAATTAGCATTTTTCAAGGCAATATCTAGATGTCTCTTATCTCCAAAGGCCATATAAGCATCAATATATCCTTTTAACATAAGTGCATTCCAAGAAGTTAATGATTTATCATCTAAACCAGGTCTTGTTCTTTTATCTCTAGCGGACATAAGTATTTTTTTCCACTCCGAAATATTAGTTTCTAAATTAATTACTGAAATCATGTGTTTTTTGGCAATCTCTTCTTTAGATTTTTTTCTAAGCAAAATATAATTATCATGTTCCCAGAGTCCATTATTATTTATATTAAAATAATCCTTAAAAATGTGATAATTATCTTTGATTAATAATCTCAATTCATCTTCTTTCCATATATAAAATTTTCCTTCCTCTCCCTCACTATCAGCATCTAAAGCTGAGTAAAAAGCGCCTGTTTTATCTAACAATTCTCTTTCAATAAATTCTAAACTCTCAAAAACAACTTCTTTATAAATAGGATTTTTAAATTTTAAATATGCCTCTGAATATAAACTTACTAATTGCCCATTATCATAAAGCATTTTTTCAAAATGTGGAGCTTTCCAAAACTTGTCTACAGAATATCGTGAAAATCCTCCGCCAACCTGATCATAAATACCACCAAAAGCCATCTTATCTAATGTAAGTTCAATATGATCTAATATTTCTTTATTATCAGAAAGATGGGCGTGATGTAATAGGAAACTATAAGAATTTGGCATAGGAAATTTAGGAGATCTATTACTTCCTCCATCTAAATTATCAAATTCTTTAATCCAAGGTGTGACAATATTATCTAAATCACGTAACGAGAATTTTTCTTCTTTAGGGTTTTTTATAACTGTTTCTACTTGCTGGATTCCTTTTGAGAGTTTTTCTGCAAATTCTAGCACACTCTCTCTATCATTCTGATAAACATTTGCAAGTCCTAAAATTTGTTTTTTCCAATCATTTTTTCTAAAATATGTTCCTCCCCAGAATGGCCGACCATCTGGAAGAGCTATACAATTAAGAGGCCAACCCCCTCTTTGATTCATAAGCTGAACAGCTGTCATGTATATTTGATCAATATCTGGACGTTCTTCTCTATCAACCTTGATGCATATAAAATTATCATTCATGACTTTAGCAATCTCATCATCTTCAAAACTTTCATGTTCCATTACGTGACACCAATGACAAGCAGAATAACCAATACTGATAAGTAATAACTTATCTTGTGCTTTAGCTTTAGCTAATGTTTCTTCATTCCAGGGATACCAATCAACAGGATTATGAGCATGCTGTAAAAGATATGGACTAGTTTCGTTAATTAATGAATTAGTATATCTATGAGTCGAATTCATATCTGATTTTTTATTATTTTGACTATTACAACTTAATGAGGTTATTATTATAATTAATATTAAATTAATGAATCTCAAATCAATTAGACTTAAACATCTTAGTGAAATTTAAAAAGAAATAAGGAATCGTTTCAATACCTTTTAAATAATTAAAGATACCATAATGTTCATTTGGAGAATGAATTGCATCACTATCAAGTCCAAACCCTAATAGAATAGATTTCACATGTAATTCTTTTTCAAAAAGAGCAACAATAGGAATACTACCTCCTGCTTTTACAGGAACAGGTTTTTTCCCAAAAGTTTTTTCCATAGCTTGACTAGCTGCTTTATAAGCTATTATATCTGTAGGAGAAACATATGGTTCTCCACCATGATGAGGAGTTACTTTAACACTAACACTTTTAGGGGCAATATTTTTAAAATAATCAGAAAATAATTTAGTTATCTCTTTATCTGATTGATTTGGAACTAACCTCATAGATATCTTAGCAAATGCCTTAGAAGGAATTACTGTCTTGGCTCCTTCACCAATATAGCCCCCCAAAATACCATTTACATCTAAAGTTGGTCTAATACCTGTTCTCTCCATTGTAGTATAACCCTTCTCTCCATGTATATCAGATAATTCTAAAGCATCTTTATAATCTTGCAATGAAAATGGTGCTCGAGCAATTTCTTCACGCTCTTCTTTTGTAAGTTCAATCACATTATTATAAAATCCAGGAATAGAAATATGGTTATTTGAATCTTTCATAGATGCTATCATTTCACATAATATATTAATAGGATTTGCAACTGCACCACCATAAAGACCAGAATGAAGGTCTCTATTAGGACCCGTGACTTCAACCTCCAGATAACTTAATCCTTTTAATCCAGTAGTAATTGAAGGGGTTTCATTAGAGAGGATTCCAGTATCTGAAATTAATATTGCATCACAAGATAGTTTTTGCTTATTTGAAATAACAAAAGTAGATAGATTTTCTGATCCTACCTCCTCCTCTCCTTCAATCATGAATTTAACATTACAAGGCAAGTTATCAGTATTAATCATCAACTCAAAAGCTTTAACATGCATATAGAACTGTCCTTTATCATCACACGCTCCTCTTGCAAAAATAGCCCCCTCTGGATGTGTTTTTGTTTTCCTGATTACTGGATCAAATGGGCCGCTTTCCCAAAGATCTAATGGGTCTGCAGGCTGAACATCGTAATGACCATAAACTAAAACTGTTGGGAGATTAACATCTATTATTTTCTCACCGTAGACAATAGGGTATCCTGCAGTTGGACATATCTCAATATTTTCCGCGCCTGCATTTTCTAATGATTTGGCAACCGCTTTTGAGCAATCTAACACATTGTCTTTATACGTCGGGTCAGCACTTATTGATGGTATTTTTAATAACTCTATTAGTTCATCAATAAATCTATTTTTATTTTCTTCTATATAATCTTTAATGTTTTTCATATTATTTAAATTAAACTATTACCTGTCATTTCCATTGGTTTTTCTATTCCTATTAATTTTAAAATAGTTGGCGCAACATCCGCTAAAATTCCATTATTAATCTTCTTGTATTTTGAATTAACTATAAAACATGGAACGGGATTTAGACTGTGAGCAGTATTTGGAGATCCATCATTATTTATAGCACAGTCAGCGTTTCCATGATCCGCTATTATTATAATATTATAACACTTCTTTATAGCCTCTTCAACAACTTTTTTTGTACACCCATCAACTACTTCAACTGCTTTTTTTATCGCATTGTAATCTCCTGTATGTCCAACCATGTCAGCATTAGCAAAATTCAAACAAATAAAGTCAGGAGATATATTTTTAATCTCAGAAATTGTCCTTAAAGTCAGTTTCTCTGCGCTCATTTCTGGTTGCAAGTCATAGGTTGCAACTTTTGGCGAATCAATCATCAACCTTCTTTCTCCTATAAATTTATTTTCTCTGCCTCCTGAAAAAAAATAAGTCACATGAGGATTTTTTTCTGTTTCAGCTATTCGAGTTTGGGTTAGTTGATGATTTTGTAAAATCTCACCAAGAGTATTTTTAAGATTATTCTTATCAAAAATTACATTAATATCTTTATAAGAATCATCGTAATTAGTCATTGTAGTATAATGAATATCTAACTTATGCATATCAAAATCTTTCATGTTTTCTTGAGATAATACCGAAGTAATTTCTCTACACCTATCTGTTCTAAAATTAAAGCAGATCACTCCATCTCCATTGTTTATTTTAGCAATAGAATTATTATTATTATCTACACATACTGTAGGTAAAATAAACTCATCTGTTATATTTTTATCATAATAACCTTGAATCTTATCTAAAATATTTTCTGCTTTCTCTCCAACTCCCTTTACCATAGCATCATAAGATTTTTTAATTCTACTCCAACGTTTATCTCTATCCATAGCGTAATATCTACCAGAGATAGTAGCTATTTTAGCACCAATTAAATTCTTCTCTAATTGTTTAATAAACTTTTTAGCAGATCTTGGATCACAATCTCTTCCGTCTGTAAATACATGAACGTAAACATTTTTGACATTTTTTTTATTAGCTAATTCACATAACTTATAGAGATGGTTCTGATGAGAATGAATAACTCCATCCGAAACTAAACCAATTAAGTGAAGTGAAGATTTATTTTGATTTACATATTCAAAAGATTCGTTTAAACTTTTATTGATTGAAATAGAGTCATCCTTGCACGCATCGTTAATTTTAACTAAATCTTGATTAACAATTCTTCCTGCACCAATATTTAAATGGCCAACTTCTGAATTCCCCATTTGCCCATCTGGAAGCCCAACTTTTTCTCCGTCTGTTAAAAGTTCTGAATTAGGACATGTTTTATATAAAGAGTTTATAAAAGGAGTGTCTGCATTATGAATAACATCCGATTTTGATTTATCACCATGACCCCAGCCATCTAAAATAATAAGTAATGTTTTACTAATTTTCATCTAAAACAAAGATAAAGAAAACTAATAGAATCCTTAATAATAAATAGCTTCGAAAAAACGATCACGCATATTAATGTGTATAGCATTATCCTTACCTAATCTTTCTGGATGAAATTGCACGGCAATCATAAAAGGATGTATATTCTTATCCATAGCTACCGCCTCAGGCAAACCATCATATGATTTAGCAATTACGTATATCCCCTTTGCAATATCTTTTAATCCTTGATGATGCCAAGAATTAACAGAAAATATGGTATCTGCTAATGAAACTTGAGGGAAAATCATAGCTGTATAATCAAAATCCGTAGCCCTTGAAGAATCTGTAAAAGAAATGAAAGGTGCATTTTTTGCAACAAAGCATTTAACTATCACATTATGCATAACTTCCCCATTATTCCTATGTATTACAAGACCTCCAATTTCAGTTGGAAGATCTCCATATAATGTTCCACCATGAGCAACATTCATCATTTGCATGCCTCTACAAACACCAATAAGTGGAATCTTCTTTGATAAAGAATAATCAAATAATTTCTTTTCTAAAGTGTCTCTACGAAAATCTATCTTCTCACAAAGTTGAAGATTAGAACTATCTCCGTACATTAATGGATTAATATCCTCGCCACCAGTTAAAACGATACCATCAGCAAGCAATAAAATACTATCTAAATTGCTACAATCATATGCGTTAATAATATTTATATAAGGATCTGACAACCAATTTACATAATTAGCTGATGCTTTAGAGAGTATGATTGTCTTGTTTTCTTTTGAATTTTCACAAGAGAAAAAACACGCAACTAGAAATAGGTATACATATATTTTCATTTTATTTAAATATTTTTTTTAATAAACCTGTGACTCTTGCATCTGGGTTATTTCTAATCTCCCCTTCTTTTTCAGCAATTAAGTAAAAAATCCCATCAATAGTTTTGATAGTTATATAATCTGATAAATCAAAATCGGCTTTTTTTATAAAAGGTATCTGATTGTATCTTTTTATAATATCATCTAAGAGGTGGTTAACTCCTGTATTTTCAATTTCCTTTTGAACTATAGGGTAAAATGATTGGTATAAGTTTTTTGAAGATTTATTTCTTAAGTATCTAGTAGCAGAGCTATCATCTCCATTTAATATTTCAAGTGCATCAGTAAATTTTAGATCATAAACAGCAGTTAGTATAATTGCAGAAGCTTTTACTGAAACATGCTCAGCAGTCATATTAAGTTTATTTTCAAAATTTAAGATTAGGTCATTAAGGCCTAATTTCAGACAAGCTTTTTTAACGCGAATAATCTCATCAGGAAAAGAAATCTTAATTTTTTTATTATTTAAAAACCCTCCTAAACTAGAAGCTTCATGACAAGATTTATTAACTGATATTTTTAAAGCCTCAGTAAGTCCATTCGAAATATCTTTATCTGATTTATCTATAGGATTGATAAGTTTATCTGCACTTTTGGAAACTTTTTTTAAAAGATCAAGTTGAGCATATGTGCTACTATATGAAAACATTAAAAAAATAAAAAAACAGAATCTTATGATATATATATTCATGAATTTATTTTTTTAATAAACTGCCAAGTTTATATCTAACATTTTTTGAAATCCCTTTATTGTTTGTTAATATGCCATTACCATTTTTTTTATCAAATAGAAAATCACCATCATATTTATCTCCATTTTTATAACTAAGTGTTCCATGACCAGAACGCATTCCATTAATATAAGAACCATTATAAACATGTCCATAAAAAGAATAATATATTCCTTGACCATGCATTTTTCCATCTAAAAAATAGCCAATATATTTATCTCCATCAACCCAAGGTCGGTCATCAGTATCTCCGTTTTTCCAAATATATGTACCGAAGCCATTGTGACAATCTCCATCCTCACAGCCACTGAATGAATAAAATGGTATTAACAAAAAAATCAGTAGTGTATAACGCATAAATTAATTTTAAATCAAAACTAATTATAAAATATGGTTTATTAATTAATGATAACTGAAAAATTACACGATTATAAAATTACATTTTATTGCAAAAAAATGTATTTTAGTAGCATAAAATTGCATTTTTACGACAATTTAAGCATTTTTTGCATTATCTCTTCGTTTTTCCAAATCTCTGAAATATTAGGAATTGACATTATTTGAGACATTAACTTCTCTTGTTTCATTCCAATTTTCCAAGCATCTGAATAAGATATATTAGAAAAAGAAACCATACTATACAAGGGTATCCATTTTTCAGGATAGGCTTGAGCAAATTTTTGTTCAATTTTTTTCTGCAACAAAAAATTAGGATCTGCAGTTTTATCTCGCATAACAATAAAATTATGTAGAGACAAATCCTGAACCCCATCACCATTAGGTTTTCTAATTTTTGAGTATTCACTCAAGCCTTCGAACATATCGTTTTCATACTCTCCAATTAATTCATCTAAAACTCTACAATCTTCAAAGCTGGCATTCATTCCTTGACCATAAAAAGGAACTGTGGCATGAGCAGAGTCACCAATAAGAACACAATAATCCTTAATATGCCAAGGAAAACATTTAAAAACCCCTAATGAGGAAGTTGGATTATTAAAAAACTGATCGACTAAATCTGGAACTAATGAAGCAAAATCCTTAAATACAGTATTAAAAAATCGTAAAACATCTGAAGATTTAGTTAATTCAGCAAAAGAATCTTTACCCTCAAAAGGAGAGAACAAAGTACATGTATAGCTTCCGTTTAAATTTGGTAAAGCGATTAACATAAAATTTCCTCTTGGCCAAATATGAAGAGCATTCTTTTCTATTTTGTGTGTTCCATCAGCATTAGCCGGTATTAATAGTTCTTTATAGCCATGCTCTATGTAATGTTGGGAGTATTGAAAGCGATCTTGCTTCATCATTTTATTTCTAATTGCTGAAAAAGCACCATCAGCGCCAACGATCAAATCACAATTTAATTCTATTTTCTTTTTGGTAATAGTATTATTAAAAAATAAAGAAGATGTACTAGTACTAACATCAGTACATTGGTAATTAAAGAAAATTTTAGCTCCACCCTCTTCAGCTAAGTTCATTAATAAAATATTTAATTCTCCTCTAGGAACAGAGTATATTGCTTGATCCTTATTGCCGTAATATTGGTCAGTTAGATTCCCTTCTAAATCATGCATTACTCTTTTAGGCATTGGGATTGCAATCTTTTCAACATAGTGCTCTATTCCCACTTTTCTAATAGCTGTCCAACCTCTTTCGGACAATGCAAGATTAATTGATCTCCCGGCTATAACAACTGTATCCCTCATATCCGATCTTCTTTCATATATTACTACACTATAACCTCTCTTTAGCATATAAAGCGCGCATAGTGAACCCGCCAATCCCGCTCCCACTATTACTATATCTTTTTTCATGTTATAATATTTCTTCTAAAATTTTATAAAAACTATAAACATCATAATAACTATTATATAAAGGAACAGGAGCGATACGAATCACATCAGGCTCTCTCCAATCAGCAATAACACCATTTAAAGTAAGCTTATCAAATAATTCTCTATTACCATTTTTAACTCTTATTGAAATTTGACATCCTCTTTTTTTAGGGGTAATAATACTTATTCGATCAGATTGAATATTTTCAAGTAAAAAAACTAGGTATGAGGTAAGTTGCTTTGATTTCTCTACAAGAGCATCCATGCCAACTTCATCAAATATTGATAAAGAAGCGCGAATAGCAGCTAAGGATAATATAGGAGGATTACTAAGCTGCCATCCTTCAGCAGTTTTAATTGGATTGAAGGTTTCAGGCATTTTAAATCTACTTAACTTATTATGACCCCACCAACCTGCAAACCTGTTTAAATTACTTTTATGATATCTCTCATGTATAAAAACACCACCAACTGATCCAGGCCCAGAATTCAAATATTTATATGAACACCAAACTGCAAAATCAACATTCCAATTATGTAGTGATAAAGATATATTTCCCACAGCATGCGCTAAATCAAAACCAACTTTAATTCCTTTATCATGTCCTAATTTAGTTATCTCTTGCATATCAAATACCTGACCTGTATAATAATTTACTCCCCCTAAAATAATTAAAGCTATTTCATCTCCATTATTATCAATTATTTTCTTTAAATCTTTAGTTCTAATATTAGATTCATTTTCCCTAGGCTTTAATCTAATAATAGCTTGAGATGGATTAATATTATGATGTTTAATATGTGATTCTATAGCATATATGTCAGATGGAAATGCATCTGCTTCCATTATTACCTTAAAACGTTTTTTTGTAGGAAGATAAAAAGAAACCATCATTAAATGAAGATTAACAGAAAGTGTATTCATCGCTACTACTTCTGATTTTTTAGCCCCAACAATCTTTGAATAGCTCTCTGATAAAAACTCATGATATGGCAACCAAGGGTTTCTAGCATGTAAATGTCCTTCAACACCAAGATTCTTCCAATCTTCCAACTCTTGTTGAATAAAACCATTAGTATTTTTACTTTGTAATCCTAATGAATTACCACACAAATAAATATGTTTCTCTCCATTTTTTTTGAGTGGAAAATAAAATTTTTCCTGATAACTTCTCAAGTTGTCATTTTCATCTAGATTGATTGCAAAGTCTTTAGATATATTATAATTCATTTAACTTAAAGATAATTGGACGACTAGGAGATGCATCAGATACAAAAGGAGCAATTTGTAGATTAAGCAGATAAGATCCATCCTTGATATTATTATCTACAAAAATCATTTCGGTAATTGTATAGTCCTTGGAATCAGGGTTGTAATTCTTATTCTTTGTATCCCAAAATATGTTATGAGAAGATAGATTCCCCTCATCAAATAAACGGTCAACTGAAGGTGTATCTATTAATAGATGTTTAATACCTCTACTTCTAATATACGTCATAGCATCGTTGGTAAGAAAAGAAGGAGGATTCTTCATGTAGTCTTGAGATTTTTTAAAATCTGTATTGGGAAATGTCCTAATTATCAATCCTTTAAGTAGATAATCAGGAGTGTCTTCTAGTAAAGCTAACAAATCACCTTTAGTGATTACTAAGTCTTTACTTGTTAAATTTGGAATATAAGAATCATTAGATGATTTTGGAAAAACTGTAACTAATGTACTAGCAATCAAGATATCTTTTAATGAAGAAAGAATAGATACTCTTTCTTTTGTAATATGACCAATACACTCAGTATGAGTTCCATTACAATGAGGAGTTATACTATATGTTTCAAAATTACACGGCCCACCCTTCCTCCTATCACCTATAAATTTATTGTCTTGATAAGCAAGTGAAGATGCTTTTGCTACTCCATATGTATTAGGTTGTTCGCCATTAAAAATAATAGGTATTGATATATCTAATGATTGTGAAAAATCAACATTATATTTTTTTAAATTAATTACTACCTCTGCATTCATTAAATGAAATCTGTTTTTTGCATATTCAGCCAATCTAAAGCATTGCTTGAAAGTAATTTTTCTTTTACATTATTAGGATATGGTCTTTCATGGATTAATTTACCCGGTTCAAGCTCTCCAAGAGGAAATGGATAATCTGTACCTAAAGCAACTTTATCCTCACCCACCAATTCAATAATATACTCTAACATCTTATCATCATGAACCAAACTGTCTAGCCAGAATTTACCTAGGTAATCCTTAGGGTTAACATTATTGTCTACCGCTACAAGATCTGGTCTTACATTAAAACCATGCTCAATACGGCCAATTGTAGAAGGAAAAGATCCTCCGCCATGTGCAAAAGCAACTCGTAATTTTGGGTATTTATGAAATACACCACTAAATATCATAGAACATATTGCTAATGAGGTTTCCATTGGCATACCCACTAACCAAGGAAGCCAATATTTATCCATTTTTTCTTTTGCCATCCACCACCAAGGATGAACAAAGATCGCCATATCAAGATCTTCACAAGCCTCGTAAATAGGAAATAATGAGGGGTCATCTAAATTAAGGTCGTTGATGTGAGATCCAATTTGGATACCCTTGAATCCTAAACTCTTTATTCTTTCAAGTTCTTTAATAGCTAAATTAGTATCTTGCATAGGTAGATTTCCTAATCCAATAAATCTTTTTGGATTTACATTAACTGACTCAATAAGATTATCATTGATAAACTTAGAAATTTCTAAACCATCCTTAGGCTTAGTCCAATAAGAAAACATAACAGGAACAGTGGACAATACTTGGACATCAACATTATGATGATTACAATCTTGAATCCTAGATTCAGGTTTCCAGCAATTTTCATCAACTTCTCTAAAAACCTGATCTTGCATCATCATGCGAGCACAACAAGGTTTATGATGTTCTAAGCTGATAAATTCACCATAACCAAAAATTTTATTAAAATTCGGAATATCCTTAGGAAGGATATGAGTATGAATATCAATTGTAAAGATCTTTTTCATTTTTTAAACAAACCTCTCGTCAGCACTCATTACTGCATTACATTTATCACAAGTTCTTAATTCCTTTGAACTATAAAAGTCCTTAAATCTAGGTTGAAAATCTTTTTCAACGTTAGTAAGTTTAAATTTAACGCTATGTATAGAATGATTACAATTCTCACAAAACCAAATTAAACCATCCTGCTCATTAGCCTTTCTTTTTGCTTCAAATACAAGACCTATAGATCCTGCTGATCTTCTAGGCGAATGTGGAACCTTGGGGGGTAGAAGAAAAATCTCTCCCTCTTTCACTGGAATATCTACAGCTTTACCATTTTCTTGTATTCCAACTACAATATCTCCTTTAATTTGATAATAAAACTCTTCTGTTTCATTATAATGATAATCTTTTCTGATATTAGGACCACCTACTACCATAATAATAAAATCTTCAGATTCTGTATAGATACATTTATTTCCAACTGGAGGTTTTAAAAATTCTTTATTGTCTTCAATCCATTTCTTAAAGTTAAAAGGTCTTCTTATTTTATTCATAATTATTTTATTTAAATAGTTGCTATAATTTTTAATTCAATTGCAATTGGTGTTGGTAAAGATTTTATCTCAATAGTTGTTCTACAAGGTTGATTATCCTTAAAATACTCTGCATATATTTTATTATACATACTAAAATCATCTTTCATATTGGTTAAAAAAACTTGAACATCAATAATATTATTCCAAGAAGAACCAGCATCTTCAAGGATATAACGAATATTTGTAAAAACTGAATGGCATTGTTTTGCAATATCATAGCTTTCAATCTCCCCTTTATTATCTAATTGTACTCCAGGAATGTCTTTTTGATTCGGAACCCTAGGGCCAACTCCCGAAAGAAATAAAAGATTACCTACTTTTCTTGCATGAGGATAAAGACCAACTGCCTGAGGAGCTCTTTTACTGTTAAATTTTTCTCCGTTCATAGATTATATTTTAAGACACACATTTTTTGGCTCAGTAAAAAATTCTAATGATTTAAACCCTCCTTCTCGGCCAACTCCTGATTGTTTCATTCCACCAAATGGGATTCTCAAATCACGCAACAACCAAGTGTTAATCCAAACAACTCCTGATTTGATTGCTGCTGCTACCCTATGTCCTTTACTAATATTTTCAGTAAAAATACTTGCGGAAAGACCATATTTTGTAGAATTAGCCATCATGATTAACTGTTCTTCATTATTAAATGGAATAATCGTTAATACAGGACCAAATATTTCTTCTTGATTTATACTACAATCGTAAGAAAGACCCTCAATAACTGTAGGCTCAATATAATAACCTTTAGCTAAATCTCCAGATAAATACTTGCGATTTCCTCCAATTAGTACCCTCCCCCCCAGTTTCTTTGCATCTTCAATTCTAGATAGTATGTTATCCATATGATTCTTAGATACAACAGCTCCTAAATTAGAATCATTATCTTTTGGATCACCGACGATAAGTTTAGAAACTTTTAATAGTAAAGATTCTTTAAATTTAGAATATATACTTTCTTCAATAAACAGGCGCGATCCACATAGACAAATCTGTCCCTGATTAGAAAAACCTGCTTTTACAGCCATATCTACAGCTTTATCAAAATTAGCATCAGCAAATACAATATTTGGGTTTTTCCCACCAAGCTCTAATGATATTTTTTTAAACATTGGAGCAGTAACTTTAGCTATATGCTGTCCTGTTTTTGTGCCTCCCGTAAATGATACAATAGGAGTGTCAATATGTGTAGTAAGAGAATCGCCAATACTAGAACCGAGTCCATGTATTATATTTAAAACACCTTTAGGAAGTCCAGCTTCGATGCAAATTTTACTAAGTAAAAAAGCCGTCATAGGAGTTATTTCAGAAGGCTTAGCAACTACGGTATTTCCAGCGGCCAAAGCAGGAGCAATCTTCCATGTTAATAAATAAAGAGGTAAGTTCCATGGAGAAATACATGCAGCAACACCAACAGGCTCTCTCAAAGTATAATTTAAAGCTCTACCATCCATATCGTGAACTTCTGAAGAAAAATGCAGAATGGCAGTTGCAAAAAACCTGAAATTCTCAGAAGCTCTAGGAATATCTACTGCTCGAGCTAATGATTCCGGTTTTCCATTATCTAAACTTTCTGCAATAATTAAATCATCAGCAGACTCTTCAAGCTTATCTGCTAATTTCATTAAAACATCAGATCGATATTGCTTAGTAGTTTTACTCCATATTTTGAATGCTACTTTTGCTGCAGAAACAGCATTGTTTATATCGTTATCATTACTGTCAGGAATTAATGAATAAACATTACCGTTTGAAGGATTGTAATTATCTAAATATTTTCCAGAATCTGGCGCAACTAAATTGCCATCAATATAATTATAAATTTTTTTCATCAATTATAGACTTGCTGTTCTTCCCCCGTCAACAGGTAGATTAATCCCATTAATATAGCTTGCTAAATAAGAGCTTAAAAAGACAACTGCACTAGCAACCTCACTAGCCTCACCAAACCTATGTGAAGGAACAGAATTTTTCATCATTAATTCAACCTCATTTATAGACTTACCCTGAATCTCTGCTTTTTTATGTATTAACGATTTTAATCTATTTGTATTTGTAAATCCTGGCAATACATTATTAACCGTAATACCATAAGGTCCTAATTCTAAAGACAAGGTCTTTGCCCAGTTAGCAACTGCTGCTCTAATTGTATTAGAGACGCCCAACCCTTGTATTGGAGCTTTTACTGATGTTGAAATGATATTTATTATTCTTCCAAAATTATTATCTTTCATACTTCCAACGACTTTTTTTACTAATATCTGATTATTAATTAAATGCATCCTAAAGGCTTTTTCAAAATCTAATGGGTCAGCCTCTGTAATTGGTCCAGCAGCAGGGCCACCAGTATTATTAACTAATATATCATATGTAGATTTTAAATTACTAATTTTTTTTTCAAAATTTTCATCACTAAAATCTATGCATGCATAATCATGTTTTTGGCCTAAAGTTGTATCTAAAGAAGTGGTAACATCTCTTAATGCATTCTCATTTCTTGCAATTAACGTAACATTTACTCCTTGTATAGCTAGCTCTTTAGCTGTAGCCATTCCTATTCCCTGAGTGCTTCCACAAACAATAGCATTTTTATTTCGTAATCCTAAATTCATTTATTTTTGTTGCTAAAATTATAACCTAACTCACTTTTAATATCCTCAGGTAATTCAGGAAGATAAACACGAGATATCATAAGCGTTGAGATATTTGCTATATCTTCAAATAATCTATGCTGATCAACTGTCTGTTTTAAATACCCCTGACCTGAAGAGCCTCCGGTTCCTATTTTTTGACCCAACATTTTCTCAACCATTTGCACATGTCTAAAGCGCCATAAAGATATTTTATGATCCATTTCTACAAGTTTTCTTAAGAATCTATATGGAAGATGTAGTATTGGCTGTTCCCTATATAAATTAATTAAAAGCGCAGACATTGTTGCTTTATATGACAAACTTGTAGTACCATCTTCTATTGACTTAAGATGATTTTCTTCATTAAAAATATTGTCAAAATACTTTTTATTTTCTTCAATCATTTTAATCCTTATTTTTTTATCATTCTCATTAAGATTTTTAGAATCATTAATTTCAGAAGCTTCATTTTCCATCATATCTGAAACAGCTTGCTTATATTCTTGTGTAAAATCAAAATCTTTCATATTTAAAAAAGGAATTCTCTCTAACCATTTCTCGACAAGTAAAAATAAAGAATCACTCTCTTCAAGTTCTAGTATCTCTTCTTTTTTATCACCTGAAAACTGACTATGGTAAGGGCATCCTCCAAACTGATGACGCTCCTTAATTTTTAATCCTAGCATTACTTCTAACTTTCTAAACTGATGAGATTGAAATCCTGATGCTGGAGATAGATTGTTTCTAAAATCTAGAAAATCTAAAGATGTCATGGTTTCTAAAATATCTAATTGTTGTACTAAAACATCTAATATTTTATTTACCCTGTCCAGTCTTCCTACAATCAAGCCCACATTCTCTTCGTCAATTTTCTCCTTCTTAAACAAACTCATAATTGATGTTAACTCATGTATTATCTGTTTAAACCACAACTCATAAGTTTGATGAATAATAATAAACAACATCTCCTCGTGAGCTTCACTTTTATTTTTCTTGCCACTAAGAGGGTGTTGCGCATTTAGTATTTTATCAAGATCTAAATAGTTAATATAATGAACAGAAGATGTTTGGTCAGACATGAAATATGTTTAAATGTGCAGTAAATATAAGAAGATATTTTACAAAAAGATTGATGTAATAATTAAAAAAAATAAAAGAGCTAATGAACAAGATTCTACCCAAAAAGAATAAAAGTAGCCTCCTCTTTTTTCATGTGATCTTTTAATGAAAAATTGAGTATAAATACAACATAAAACAGCAGACAGCATTATTTGTGGATTTGGGGTTATTATTAAGTGTTGAAACAACTCAAGTGTCAAATATAAACAGAGCATTATTAATGATATTTTTTTTGATATTTCAACGCCAAATAAAATTGGTATTGTTTTTAATTTTAAAATATCAAGTTGAATATCTCTAATGTCAAAAGGAATTGTTATAGCAATAATAAAAAAAAATCTTGAAAGTAATGATAGAATAACATCAATACTAATTTCTGAATTTTCTTCTACAATAACTGGCAATAAAACAGTAGATAAACTCCAAGAAAAAGCAATTAAATATACTTTTATATATGGAATATTTCGTAAAAATAATGGGTACATAAAAGACAAGAA
>JABGXK010000228.1 GCA_018675825.1 Flavobacteriales bacterium
AAAAGAGCCATGAACAGAATCATTTCTAAGTAAATTTGCTCTTTTTATAATTTGCTCATCAGTAATGTTTCTAACAACTATAGCTTTTAATCTCATTTGCTGTCCATTTCCTGCTTGTCTAATTAATTCTCTTGCAGCTAATCTTCCTATTCTTCCAAAACCAAACAATACAATATCTCTAGGTTGAAAATTATTTTTTGAATTAATAATTTTAGTTAGTTTTTCCTCTAGAAAGTCTTTGAAACTATTAGGAGAATCTTCAATATATTCTGCAGTCAATAATCCAATATCTAATTTTGATGGAGGAAGGGCTAGATGATTAATTTCTTTTATTAATTCTAGTGCAGTTTTAATATCTATCTTTCTTTTGACAACATTTTCTGCATATGAAAATAATCTCATTAACTCAGTGACTCCAATATCTAAAATATTTTGTCTAAAGAGTACAATTTCAATTCCTTTATCATACATTAATTGACCTGAGTAATTTAATAAATTTACTGCTAATTTTTCATTTAAGATCCATGTATTAAATTGATCGTCATAAAGCTTTGAGTTAATCATTTTGTGTTTAGTTTTAGTTTTGCAAATTTATATTTTTCTATTTATATATATGTTTGGTGTCCATAATTTTTATATTGTATTTTTACAATCATGATTATAGAATTTCATAAATATCAAGCTACAGGCAATGATTTTATTATAATTGATGATAGAGATAATAATTTTGATATTCATGATTCTATATTAATTCAATCATTATGTGAACGTAAAATGGGTATTGGAGCGGATGGGCTAATCGTTCTAAGAAATCATAATGAGTATGATTTTAGAATGATATACTTTAATAGTGATGGTTTTGAATCAACTTTATGTGGAAATGGTTCTAGATGTATAGTTTCTTTTGCAAATTTATTAGACATATCTAGTAATAAAATAATGTTTATGGCAATAGATGGTATGCATGAAGCAAGTATAGATGATGATGAAGTGTCAATTAAATTTAAAGATATTAAAAAGATTGATTATGATAATAAATATATAATTATTGATTCAGGCTCTCCTCATTTAGTAAATATAGTTGAGAATGTTGATAATATTAATATTGATCTTGAGGGAGCTAGTATTAGAAATATGCCTAAATATAAATCAAAAGGAATTAATGTTAATTTTATTGAGCATGATAATGATATTAAAATTAGAACTTATGAGAGAGGTGTGGAATCTGAAACACATTCTTGTGGTACTGGTGCTGTTGCCTCAGCTATCGCTCTATATCATTCTGGTCTTATTGAAGAAAATATAATTTCTTTAATTAGTAGAGGAGGAAATTTATCAGTAATGTTTGAAGAATTTAATGGTATTTATAGAAATATTTGGTTAACCGGTTCGGTAAACTTAGTATATATTGGAGAATTTGAATGCTAAAAGCAGATAATATTTCTTTAAGATTATTAATAGAATCTGATTTGAATTTTCTTTATTCTATTGAGAATGATCCGCTAAACAATCAATTTACTAATCAATCTAATTATTTTTCTAAAGAAACACTTAGAGAATATATATCTAATTCAAATGTAGATATAAGTAAATATTCTCAAATACGATTTGTCATTACTTTAGATAATGATCCTATTGGTTTAATTGATTTGTTTGAATATAATCAATTACTACAGCAAGCAGGTATTGGAATATTTATATCAAAAGATTTTAGAAGCAATAAATATGGAGCTAAAGCCTTAGCGTTACTGATATCGTATTCATGGAATAGTTTAGATTTACTATTTTTATTTGCTAATATTAAGAAAGAAAATATTATTAGCATAGCACTTTTTAAAAAGTTAGGTTTTTTGCATATAAATAATA
This sequence comes from Flavobacteriales bacterium, assembly GCA_018675825.1. Taxonomy (GTDB): domain Bacteria; phylum Bacteroidota; class Bacteroidia; order Flavobacteriales; family BACL11. The sequence continues at coordinate 1,867 of JABGXK010000228.1, forward strand.
ATTTATATCAATTAAATAAATGAGGTTTTTTATTTTTATTTTAATACCATTATTTCTATCATGTAATCGAGGTGAGATTGTTGAGTTTAAAACTTATTTAAATCATAATGATACTGTCAAATATGTAGGCAAGGAGCAATGTAAGATTTGTCATTATGAAATTTACAGTTCATATATGGAAACTGGAATGGGGAGATCTATTTCTCCTGCAAGTAGATTAACATCTAATCTTTCTTCAAATCCATCAATTATTTATGACTCTGTAAAAAACCTATCTTATTTGCCATTATGGAAAGATGATAGTTTATGGATAAAAGAGTTTAGAATTGTTTCTGAAGATACTGTTCACAAAATAGAAAAAAAAGTGGATTATATAATTGGATCTGGACACCATACAAATTCTCATTTATTTAAAATAAATGGGTATTTACACCAGATGCCGTATACCTATTATACTCAAGATAGTATTTCTGATTTGCCACCTGGTTATGAAAATGGCAATAATTCTAGGTTTTCAAGAGAAATTAATATGGAATGTATTAGTTGTCATAATGCATACCCAAATCATGTTGCAGGCTCAAATAATATGTATCATCATATTCCAGATGGTATTGATTGCGAGAGATGTCATGGTCCAGGAGAATTACATATTAAACAGAAGAGTCAAGGGATTATAATTGACACATCAAAATATATTGACTATTCAATTGTTAATCCATCTAGACTACCTACTGATTTGCAATTTGACATTTGTCAAAGATGTCATCTACAGGGAACAGCTATACTACATGATAACAAATCATTTAAAGATTTTAAACCTGGCATGCACTTAAATGATTTTATTGATGTATATCTTCCAAAATATAAAAATGATGATGGTTTTATTATGGCCTCTCATGTTGAACGTCTAAAACAAAGTGAGTGTTTTAAAAATTCTGATATGACTTGTATTAATTGTCATAATCCTCATAAAAGTATTCGGATGTTAAATGATAAATATTTTGATAAAAAATGTATGGATTGTCATAAATTATGTGAAGATGAACAAAATATTTCCAATTGTGCAAGTTGTCATATGCCAAATTCATCTTCTATAGATATTCCACATATTTCTATTACTGATCATAATATTTCAATACCTAAAAAGGATAAGTATATTGTGAATAAAAAAACAGATAGAGAGTTTATTGGTCTTTTTGCTATTAATAATAATAACTCATCCAACTTATCTAAGTCAATGGCATATCTTAAAAGATATGAAAGTTTTGAACAGAATCCTATTTATTTAGATAGTGCTTTCTTCTATTTAAGTATCTCCGATAATAATAAATCTTTCACTTCTTTTATTCAATATTATTATCTTAAAAAGGATTATTATAACCTAATTAATTATCATCTGGCTTTAGATTCATCTATTTATAAATATTATTCAGATGATGCATTATCACTTGCTTTTTCTAGAATAGGTGACGCTTATGCAAAAAATGGCATTATAGATGAGGGTGTGAGGTTTTTTATAAAGGCTACAGATTTATCTCCTTTTGTTATAGATTATAAATTAAAACTTGTTGCATTATATATAAATAATGATCAATTTGAAGCTGCTGAAAATATAATATCTCAAATAATGATCCTTAATCCTAATAGGAAAGAAGCCTATTTAAATATGGGTTATTTAAATATATTGAGACAAGATTATGATCAAGCAGAATATAATTTAACTACTGCAATTAGTTTTGATCCTGACTATTTAATTGCTTATGAAAACCTAGCTTTGTTATATATTAAAAAGAATGATATATTTTTGGCACGAAAAAATTTAAATCATATATTAGAAATTAATCCAAATAACGCTAAAGCAAAATTAATGATTAAACAATTAAATTGAAATCAAAAAAATCTAATTCCTCTCTAGTTAAGATTATTATTACTGTAATGATAATAGGAATGGTAGTCTTATCTATTATTGGTTTTGAGTTATATAAAAAAATCTGTAAAGCAAATATTAGATTTGGCGATGAGATAGAAGAGAGGTATATTTTTATTGATAGTGATGATGAATTCTCAGATCTTGTTTATATGCTAAAGAGCTACAATTTATTATTAGATATTGAATCTTTTAAATGGGTTGCTGACAAAAAAAATTACATTAATAATATTAAACCAGGAAGATATTTTATTAATAAAGACATGAATAACAATGAGTTAATTAATCTGTTACGTTCTGGTAAACAGTCTCCTGTAAAAGTTACATTTAACAATATAAGAAGCTTGAATAGTGTTTCTTCCAAATTATCTAGCTATCTTGAAGCTGATTCAAGTGATATTTTAGAAGTTTTTTTAGATGAGAAATTTTTAAAGAAAAATAATTTTAATGAATATAATATTATTTCAATATTTATTCCAAATACATATGAATTCTACTGGAATACATCAGCCACTAAACTTCGTCAAAGAATGTTAAAGGAATATAAGTTGTTTTGGAATAAATCTAGAGTAAATAAGGCTGCAGAAATTAATTTATCATTTCAAGATATCTCAACTTTAGCATCAATAGTAGAAAAAGAACAAAATATTCGAATAGATGAGCGTCCAACTATTGCAGGTCTTTACTTAAATAGATTGAAAAAGGGGGTGAGACTTGAATCTGATCCAACTTTGATCTTTGCATTAAATGATTTTAATATAAATAGGGTTCTAAATAAAGATAAGAAAGTAAAATCTCCTTATAACACATATTTAAATAAAGGTATTCCTCCAGGTCCTATTTGTATTCCATCAATAAATGCTATTGATGCAGTCCTTAATGCTGAAGAACATAAATATATTTTTATGTGTGCTAAAGAAGACTTTTCAGGCTATCATAATTTTGCTAAAAACTACGCTCAACATCTTATTAATGCAAGGAAATATCAGAAAATGCTAAATAAGAAAAAAATATTACGTTAATTAATTAATTTTGTAATCTAAAAAAAAAATGTCAGATATAAAATTTGGAACTGATGGATGGAGAGCAATAATTGCTAAAGATTATACAGTTGATAATGTTGCAAGAGTAAGTATTGCTGTTGCTATTTGGTTAAAAAATAATTTTGATAACCCAAGTGTTATTATTGGACATGATTGTCGTTTTGGAGGTAAATTATTTGCTGAAACTGCTGCTAAGGTTTTTGCTTTTCATGCAATTCATGTTAAGCTCGCTGAGGGTTTTGTTTCAACTCCTATGGTCTCATTAGGCGTTGTTAGAGAAAAAGCAAGTATTGGAGTAGTTATTACTGCCAGTCATAATCCTCCTTCATATAATGGTTATAAATTAAAGGGTGACTTTGGAGGGCCATTACTTCCAGATAATATTATACAGGTTGAATCACTTATACCAAATAAAAATAATATTGATATTAATTCCTTAAATATTGAATCTTATGTAAAAGATGGTTTAATTCAATTTATTGATTTAGAAACTATTTATTGCAAGCATGTTGAAGCTAATTTTGATTTAGACATTATTAGTAATTCAAAAATGAATTTTGCTTATGATGCTATGTATGGATCTGGTATGAATGTAATTAAGAAACTTTTACCAAAAACAACATTATTGCATTGTGACGACAATCCAGGATTCCTTGGTATTGCTCCAGAACCGATTTACCGAAATTTAAAGGAATTCTCAGAACTAATTAAATCTAACGATAATATTCATTGTGGTTTAGCTACTGATGGTGATGCTGATAGGATAGGGCTTTTTGATTCTTCTGGTAATTTTATTGATGCACATCATTTAATTCTTCTTCTTATTCATTATTTAGTTAAGTATAAAGGAATTTCTGGTAAGGTTGTGACTGCTTTTTCTTGCACAGATAAGATTAAGAAGATTTGTCAATATTATGATTTAGAACAGGAAACTGTTAAAATAGGTTTTAAGCATATAGCTGGAAAAATGATTACTGAAGATGTACTTTTAGGTGGTGAAGAGTCAGGAGGTATTGCTACTGGAGGTCATATTCCAGAAAGAGATGGTATCTGGATGGGGCTGATACTTTTTGAATTTATGGCTAAATCAGGTAAGACTATTGAAGATTTAATTGATGAAGTCTATAGAATTGTTGGTCCATTCTCTTTTGAAAGAGTTGATCTTCATCTTACTGATGCGTTGAAAAATAAGGTTATTCAAAATTGTCAAGATGGTTACTATACTCATTTTGGTGATTATAAAATTGTTAGAACAGAAGATATTGATGGTTATAAATATTTCTTTGAAGATGATTCTTGGTTACTTATTCGTCCATCAGGAACAGAGCCTGTTTTAAGAACATATGCTGAGAGTTCATCTAGCGAAAGGGCATTTGATATACTTAAGAGTGTTAAATCTGTAATAGAGGCTTAAAATGAGAATTATACTTATTGGTATAGTTTTTTTTTCAAAAACTGCTTTTTCTCAATTTAATTATCTTTCTTCATTTAATTCATATGATTCTACATCTATAAATTTTAAAACTAATGATATTAGCTTAAAAAGTCTTGTAATAACTCAAGCTAGTGTTTACTCTTTAGCTTTAATTGGTTTTAATGAACTTTGGTATAAAAATTATGATAAATCTAGCTTTCATTTCGTTAATGATAATTTGTATTGGATGCAAATGGATAAAATGGGTCATATGACAACATCTTATTATGGTGGAGTTGTTGGAATTAAATTATATCAATCAACTGGAATTAAATCATATAAAGCTATTTGGATTGGCGGTTTGAATGGAACAATTTTTAACACAACTATAGAAATTCTTGATGGATTCTCTACTAATTGGGGTGCTTCTTTTGGAGATATTTTAGCAAATTCATTAGGATCAGCTCTTGCTATATCTCAAGAACTTTATTGGAAGGAACAAAGAATGCAACTTAAGTATAGTTACTCTAGATCAGATATTTCTAAGAATAGTGTGGATTTATTTGGAAATTCTTTTATTCAAAGAAGTTTAAAGGATTACAATGGTCAAACTTATTGGTTGTCTTGTAACTTAAACTCATTTTATAATAAGAAAACTAATATACCAGATTGGTTAAACATTGCAGTTGGTTATAGTGCTAATGGTATGGTCGCAGGTAGTAATCTAACTAATGATAATAGGGAAAGACAGTATCTATTGTCTTTTGATATTGACTTAACTAAAGTCAAGACTAAAAATAAGTTTCTAAATGCTTTAGGTCATACCTTTGGTTTTATAAAATTTCCTTTTCCAGCGTTAGAGTTTAGTAATAGTAAATTTAAAATACATCCAATTTATTTTTAATGAAAATTATGTTTAAAATAGGAGATAAGGTTAAATTCATTAAATCTAATGATTATGGAACTATAAGATCTATTATTTCAGAACGAAAAATTCAAGTTGAAGATAGTTCTAAATTTTTATCTGTTGTTAATTATAATGATATAATAAAATTTGATTTAAATACTGATAATATGCAGGCTTATGGTAATTTGGAGTCCAATAAAGATTCTAGTAAGACAAATAATAAAAAGAATCAGGAGCGTTCAAATTTAAATGTTATAAAAATTGATCTACATATAGAGAATATTGATGAAGACTATCATTTTATGACGAATTATGAAATTGTTCAAAAACAACTTAGTAACTGTGAGAGTAATTTAATTAAAGGGCTTAATAGCAATGCCAATAAAATTATTATTGTACATGGAATTGGCGAAGGGGTTTTAAAAAAAGAAATTCATCATTTATTAAATAGTTATAAATTAAGATATTATGAATCTTTAAATGGAGGTTCTACTGAAGTGATGTTATGATATTATTTTCTAGTAATTATCTCTGCTAATTGCTTGTAATTAATTCTTTTAGCAAGTATCTTCTTTTTTTCATCTAATAGATAGATTACTGGAGTTGAATATATATCGTATTTGTCCCTCCAGTCACTACTTGCAAGAGGATTACCATCTTTATCATGACTGATATCTGCAACATTTAACCAGCTTTCTGTTTTTTGATCTTTAATAAATTTCATCCATTCTTCTTTATCAAATTCAGTAGCTACAGCAAAAGTTTTAATATTATATTTTAGGTCAATTAAAGAGTCTAAAGTATTTTTTATTTTAGGTATTTCTTTTTTACAATGTCCGCAAGTAGGTCCATAAAAAATTAACAGTGTATAATCAGCTTTAACAGATTGTAAAGTGTGAGTAGTGCCATCTAAATCTTTCATAAAAGGTATTCCGTAGACAATAAACTCTGGAGCTACTTTGCCAATTAGATTTGGAGCAATTTTCTCTGCTCTTTCTATTATTTTTTTAAGCTGTGTAGAGTCTATCCAAGTACACATATTAGTTATGTAATAGTTTTCTACCATATTAACAAATACTGCATCCATTCCCATTATTTTTGATCTTTCATATTTTGATGTTATATGAGAGACAACATATTTGAATATCTCAGAATTAGCTTTTGACTTTTTAACTAAAGTATTTGAAGAAACAATAATAGAATCAGGATCTTTAGCGGTCATTTTATCTAGATATTGTTCCATCTTTGAAAAGAAAAGAGGAGTTCTTAAAATTCTTGAATCAGTAAAATCAATGTTATCCCAAAAATGATTTTTATAATATCTAAATGGGAATCCTTCGTCAATTTTTCCGGTTGAATCGAGAGGAGATTCTGGAATTACTGGGTCAATTGTTGCTTTTATGATTTTGGAAAAGAAAATATTTTTATTTTTTTTCAAGAAATTTTCTCTATAAATTAGAACATCATTGTCGATGCTTTCTTGTTTATTTTTTAATTCTATTTGCTTAGTAGAAGTTGCTGTTTTCATATTTTCTCTTATTGAAGCAACATCTTTTTGTTTATTAGTGATAAAGTTTAAATAATCATAAAAAGGTGTATTTTCCTTTGAATTTAAAAATATCATATCACCTATTATGTTATTCAAAGAGGTTTTGAATTTAAACTTTTGTTCTGATATTATAATATCAAACCATTGTTGCTTAGGCAGAACAATTAGATACATTCCTCCATCTAATTTATCTGGTCCGAAAAAAGAAAATTTTCCGTTTTTTGATATAGCAGTATCTATAGCATATTGCTTACCTCCAAAATAGTAGGCTAAAATTATACTAGTATCTTTAAGTCCTACAACTTCACCATCAATTTTATATCCACTTTTACTTATATATGATTGTGCTTGGGATATTGTAATTATAAATACTAGATTTAATAGTAATAAAATTAGTTTTCTCATATTATATTTAAATTTTTGTAAAATTAATAATCATATTTAAATCTTTAATCACGATTTCTTTTTTTATTTTTTATGTAACTATCAAGAGAAACAATAGATAATATTATCACACTACCTATATAGAAAGGTAGATTCATTTTTTCAGAATCACTAAAGATTATTAATCCAATTATTATGCTGTAAATTGGTTCAATATTAAGAGCCATCACTAAAGCATAAGGAGTAATATGTTTCATTATTTCTGTCATCCACACAAAAATACCAGCTGTACATATTGTTCCTAATATTATTAGATATATTGTATCATCTATTAATAATGTAGTTGTGAAAATACTAAAGTCATTATTATAAATAAAGAAAAAACTAATTATAATTACTCCTCCAAGCATTTCTAGCATTGTAATTTTAGCAGCATCTAATTTGTTTATGTATCTGCCATTAAACATTGTGAATAGAGTTCCTAGAAATGCGCTGATTATTCCATATATATAACCTAGCCTATAGTTTGTATCGTTGTTTTCCGGTTTTTCATAAAGCATAAATGTTAAAACTAAGAGTACTATAACGCCAAAAATTAACTCATAATTTAAAAGTTTTCTTTTAAAAAAAACAGGCTCTAAAAAAGCAGAAAATAATGATCCAGTAGCCATACATATTACAGCTACAGAAATATTTGATGCTTTTATTGCTCCAAAAAAGAAAAGCCAATGTAATGCAACAATCGCTCCTATTCCAAAAAGTGGTAAGATATCTTTCTTGTTAATTGTTTTAATTTTTTTCTGAAATAATAAGAATAAAAAAAGAGTTATAAATGCTATAAGCATTCTATACCATACAAGATGAGTAGTGTCTAATTGCTCATTTTCGGAAATTAGTTTACCAAGTACTCCTGTAAAACCTAAAAATACCACCATTATATGTAGTGATATTAATTTATTCTTTCTAAGAATTTGGTACATAAATTAAATTAATAAATTTGCGTAAAAATACAACTACATATGAAAATGATCATTTCTCCTGCCAAGAAATTAAATGAAGAAAAATGTAATATAGATAAGACTACTTCAATTCCTTTTAGTAGCGACTCTCAGTGTTTAATTAATGAGTTGAAATCATATTCATTAGATAAGGTAATGTCACTTATGAATGTAAGTCAATCTATTGCAAGTCTTAATAAGACTAGATTTGATAACTGGTCTTATCCATTTAATAAGTCAACTTCTAAACCTGCAATTTATATGTTTGATGGTGCTGTCTATAATGCTCTTGATGTTGATAGCTTAAATAGTGATGATTTAACTTATTCTCAAGAAAATCTTAGGATATTATCTGGTTTATATGGAATATTAAAGCCTCTTGATATAATAATGCCTTATAGGCTTGAAATGGGAACAAAACTAAAGTTTGATGGTTACAGTAGTTTATATGAGTTTTGGGGAGATAAGATTACCAAACTTCTAATTAAAGATTCAGATGTAAATGAGCCTCTTATTAATTTAGCTTCAAATGAATACAGTAAAGTAGTAGATTTAAAAAAGTTTAATAATGTTATAACTCCAGTTTTTAAAGATTTTAAGAACGGAAAATTTAAGGTTATCTCATTTTTTGCTAAAAAGGCGAGAGGTGCATTTGCTCAATTTGTTATTAAAAACAAACCAAAATCGATTAATGATTTAACTTTATTTAATGATTTAGGATATGTCTTCAATCAACATAATTCTAATAATCAACTTATCTTTACTAGATAATAGTTTATATTGATTTAGGCTAGATTTAATTTGTATTTTGTATGCCCTTTATTGTTTTCTTATATTTACCATAAACTTCAAAACAAATTATTATGAGAAAGAGATATATTATTTTATTTACACTATTGTTTATAGGGATAACTGATATTAATGCTCAGTCATCTCCATGTAATTTAACTGGAGGAAGTGTGTATATTGATCATACAAGTAATCCATCTATGATGAATGCATCTGTTAATGGTATGTCTATGTATGATTATTCTTGGACTGATACTAATGGTATTGTTATAAGTATAGCAAATCAAACTCCGTTTTATACTCAGTGGTGTGTTTCAATCACAGATAATATATCAGGTTGTGACACCATTATTTGTCAAGATTGTGTAGCAGATTCAGCAATGTGTATATGTATGATGATTTATATGCCGGTCTGTGGTTGTAATGGAGTTATGTATTCAAATTCTTGTCTAGCAGACTGTGCAGATGTGCCTTGGACTCCTGCTGTTTCTAATGGTATGCCAGGTGGTTTCTTGCCATGTCTTGCTATTGATACTTGTGGAGTTGAAATTTTAGGTGATGTTATTCTCTGTTCAAGTACATCTGTTCAAGTATTAGAAGCTATACCTTCAGGAAGTACTCCACCATTTAGTCAGTTTTCCTGGTTTGAACAATCTTCAGGTATCTCTTTGTCTTCAAGTAATTTACTTACAATTTCATCTCCTGGAAGTTATTGTGTAATTGCTAGTGATCTTGGTGCATGTGTCGATACAGCTTGTATTACTATTGCATTTCAAGATATTCAAATTTCTTCAGTTCCAAACCCTCCAATTATTTGTGTTGGAGATTCAATTGTTTTAGAGCCAGTATCATCTGGTGTATTAAATAATATTTTATGGAATCCCTCAAATAGTTCTTCAGCCATGCTGATTGATTTTCCAAACTCTTCAACTAATTATTCTTTTTTTGGTATTGATGCTTCTGGATGTGATGTGTATGGCGATTTCTATGTTCAGGTTGATAGTTGTTTTACAAATACTTTTGAGTATTCTTATAAAAATATTAGTGTATATCCTAATCCAGCAGATAGAATCATAAATCTAAAGATCAAAGACAATTCTAAATATGATGTATCTATTTTTGATGTTAATGGAAGATTAATTACAAAAGCGGATAATATTATAGACTCTTATATTTTTGATATTTATGATTTTGATAATGGACTCTACTTTTTGAAATTTGAGAATATTAATATAAACTTTTATAAAAAGATAATAATTGAATAATAAAATAGGATATATAATTTGTTTCTTAATTTTAATACTTTCTTGTAAGAAAGAAACTTTAATAATAGGAAATAATAATGCTCCAAATTATAGTGAAATACCAACTATTCTTCTTGAGAACTATATAAATAGGTTGTATATTGATCTAATTGGTAGAGAGCCTTTAGATATTGAGATGGAAAATGATGTTCTATATCTAAGAGATAAAGATGTTGCTTTAGAAGCAAGAGATTCTTTAATTCTGAGGCTTCAATTTGACACAACTTATATTACTGGGGATTCATCATATAAGTTTGCATATTTTCATAGAATATATGATATGGTTAAAGTTAGACTAATTGAAGGTGCTTCAAATGGTGATATATCATTTTATATGTCTAATCATTATCTTGATTATGAAGTTGATTCTGTTGCTGGAAATCTAATTGAGGCTCAGAAGCATCTAATTAAGTACTTTAGATTAAATGATGTAATTGATTCAGAAATAGACTACTATAATCAATTAATTAATATAAAGGAGATGCATAGAAGAATGATTTATAATTCTATTTATGACGAGATTAATATGAATACATTTAATTTTGTTAACGCTGCTTTTGATAATCTCTTATTCAGATATCCAACACAAAATGAATTTAATAACTCATATTCAATGATTGAAGATAAACTCCCATTTATTATTTTTGGATATTCTGGCTCTAACAAAGAAGATTTTATAAATTTAATATGTAATTCTAGAGAGTTTTATGAAGGAATTATTCATTGGTCTTATTTAACAATGTTAGCTCGAACACCAACAACTATAGAAACTGATTTTTTGATGAATGATTTTTATATTTCAAATGATTTTCAGAAATTACAACGTTTTATAATGACAACAGATGAATATGCGCATTTTTAAGATTAATTTAATTTTTATAATAGTACTTTTTTTAAGTATGTCTTCATGTCAGAAGGAAGATCTTATTTATGATATCAATGAACTTCATTCTAGTTCATACAATGCAAATAAAAATAAATTAAAGTCTATTGGCCAATATATATCTATTATTTATGCCAATCTTTTTCAAAAATCATTGTCTTCTAATGAGTTAGTTGAAATTACTCGTTGTATAGAATCAATTGGAGATAAGCAGATTGCAAATGAAATAATTTTAAGTAATTTTATGAATAAGCAAGATGTAATAATTCCATCTGATTCTTTAATGCGTGCTGATTTAGATTTATTTCTTGAAGAAACATACAAAAGATTCTTTGTCAGAGATATTACACAAGCAGAAAGAGAATTCTTTTTAGTTTTTTTAAATTCACACCCCCATGTAACGTGTGAGATGGTATACACATCTTTTGCTCTATCAAATGAATATCAATTCTATTAATTATGAAAAGAAGATCCTTTATTAAAAAATCCTCATTAGCATCTGCAGCAATATCTATGCCTTTGATATTACCGAGTGGAAGACTTTTTGCCGCTTCTGGTATGCGAATGTCTGATCATGTTGTCTTAGTAGCTTTTGCAGGTGGGGTTCGTCAACAAGAATCAATATTACAAAGATATTTAGATGATAGTCAGTCATATCCTAGTTCTGGTAATATATTATATAATTTATTTAATGGATCTGCTCCAACTGAGAAGATTGTTTATGGAACCAAGAATATTATTGATGGAGATACACCTATTCCAAAAATATTATCTCAATCTTTAGAGAGTCAGGGTACCACATTTAGAGAAATTAATGCATCTGCTGTTGGTCATTATGCTGGTGTTAATGCAATGCTAACTGGAAACTATATGTATACTCAGGGTCTAAGAAATAAACCTATGATGCCAACTATTTTTGAATATTTAAGAAGACATCAAGGAGAGAAAGCAACAAAAACTTGGTTTATTGGTAATGGTATTGGTAATTCTATTCCATTATTAGATTATAGTACTCATTCTGACTATGGAGCTGGCTATGGTGCAAACTTTTTAGCTCCAACTATAACATTTGGTTCAGATGGAGAGAAGCATCTGAAAAATGCTAAAGTTTATCACCCAGAAGATGAACTTGATCCTATGTACAAGATGAAATATTTCTTAGATAATGTATGGTATTCTCAAGGTAAATCATTACCGAATATTGGCAATACTGAAGAAGAAAAAGCTGAAATTAAATCCTTTGTTAAAGATATGTTTGAAAAAACTGATGCGGGAACTATTGCTCATCCACCAATTTCTGATAATGGAGATCTTAAAACTATAGGATATGCATGCGAGGTTATGAAACGATTTAAACCAACTTTAACAGTAATCTATCTTTCAAGCGTTGATGGATGTCATAGTAACTTTACAAGTTACTTAGGAAGCCTTCATAGAGCAGATCATGGTGTAGGTCATATTTGGGATTATATTCAAAATAACATACCTTCTATGGCAAATAATACTACAATGATGGTTGTTCCTGAACATGGAAGAAATCTTGATTCTAATAATATTATTGATGGTAATGCATTTTCAGGTTTTGATCATTCTGACTCAAATAGTAGACGGGTTTTCTCTTCTATTGTTGGTCCTGGGATAGATAGTAATCTTTCTATTGGAAATGAAAATAATCAGATTGGTGATGTTGTTAATTTGACTCCAACAATAGCTGAAATTTTAGGATGTAAATCAGATGTAATAAATTCTGGTTTGTTGGCATCAAATAAATCTTTATTTGATTTCATATAAATTTATGAGAGGTTTAATTATTTTCATAGCAATAATTTTCTTTTTCTCATGTAAGGAAGATATCAATCCTTTTGATTTTAATGGTTCTGATATTATTTCTAATGATGATACATTATATTTTTTAGATCCAACATCTTTCTCTGCTTTACATAATAATATATTTACACCTACATGTGCTAATTCAGGATGTCATGATGGTAATTTTGAGCCTGATTTTAGAACTATCGAAAGTTCTTATAACTCATTAGTATATCAGCCAGTAATTAAAAATGATATTAATAACTCATTTTCTTATCGTGTAGATCCAGGAAATTCTACTAAATCTGTATTATATCATAGGTTAATTGTAGATATTGATGGTATTTCAGGTATCATGCCATTATCTGCAGAATATAATCCTGAACATTATTGGTATGATCATGAAGTAGAGTATATTAATAATATTAAGGATTGGATTGATGAAGGAGCAAAAGATATTTTTGGTAATCTTCCACAATTACCAAATGATATTCCTCTGGGAAGAGGAATGATTGTTTTTGAAAGTGGTCAAATAAATAATCCATTAAGCAGAAATCTTCAAAATGGTACGGTTTTAGTCTCCAATAGTTTAGATTCTATAGATATATGGTTTAGTATAATTGATGATGTGTTATCTTCAAATCAATTAACTTTTAATAAAATAAAATTATCAACCTCTTTACATAATTTTAGTAATATATCTGAAGAAAATTTAATAGTTGAAAATATGCCAATTAATGAGCTTGGTTTTTTCTCTACAAGTAATCTTGAGAGTTTTTTTCACAATTACACACTCGATTTATCAGTATATAATCCTGGTGATATAATATATGTTAAGATATATGTTCAGGATGATATGAATCCAATTACAGAGATTCCAAATAATGGAGCTCCATTTTCATTTATAAAGTATTTTTCATTAACTATTATTTAATTGTGATTAGGTATATATACATATGTATTTTTATTGTGATTTTGATTTTACCATCTTGTACAAAAAATGAAGATGACATGTTTTTTGAAATTAATTTAATAGACACTTATCCTTTAGAAATAATTGAATTTCAAGAGAATATATACGTAAAAGTTTTATATCAACATCCTCAAGGATATCTAGGTTTCTCTGATCCAGATTATCTTTCATTAGAAGTTAAAGATAGTAGATTATCTCAAGCAGATTATTATCATCTTATTCCAATTACTCCTCCAAATAATTCCTTATCTATTACAGGAGAAATCCTTGTTGAAATTGACTCTCCTTTTGTTTTTGGAAATGGATTAATTGAGTTAGTTAATTTTACTATAAGGATTCAGGATCAAAATTTAGTTTGGAGTAATGAGATTATAACTCCTAATATTTCGGTAAATAAGCAATGAGATTTTATTTAGTATTCTTTCTGTTATTCTTTTGTTTCGAGATGCATGCTCAATATTTAATGTCTAATCAAACAGTAAATGATTGTGAAGGAACATTAAGTGATAGTGAAGCAAATTCACAACAAGCTGGATGGTATGATCATAATGAAAATTTTGTTTTTACCATTTGCCCAAATGGGGCTGCTGCAATTATTATTGATTTTAGTTTTTTTAATACAGAACCAACAAATGATTATGTTCTAATTTATGATGGACCCAATATTTCTTCTCCTGTTTTAGCAGGTCCTTTCTCTGGAATAAATACACCACCACAAATTATATCAAATGGATGTGTTACCATTGTTTTTGTTTCTGATCTAAATGTTGCTGCTGATGGTTTTAATTTAAGTTGGGAAACAATTATTGATGTTCCTGATCCTCCCCAATTAAGTTTAGTAACTAGCCCTTCATGTAGTACCTCAGTTCTTGAAGTTCTATTAGATCAGAAGATACATTGTGATTCAGTTTATACTGCAAATATAAGTGTTGGAGGACAAATTAATCAAACTGTAAATGCGGTTCCTTTATCATGTTTAAATGATTCAACTAATTTAATCCAATTAAATTTATTTCCTGGATTAAATCAGAGTGGATCATACAATATATTTTTTCAATCATATTTTGAAGATGTTTGTGATAGCGTATGGTCTTTATCTTCATCATTAGTTTTTGATATTTTAGACTGTCCTTTAATAGTAGATTTAGTTACAGATAATGATACTATCTGCTTAGGTGATTGTACAGACTTAAATGTATATGTTAGTGGTGGCGATGCTTCTACATATTTTTATAATTGGACACCAATTTTACCAAATAACTCTGGGCCTCATCAAGTTTGTCCAATAACAACTAGTCA
>JABGXK010000229.1 GCA_018675825.1 Flavobacteriales bacterium
AGCATCAAACCTTTTCATTCCTGCATCTAGTTTTGATATGTAATTGTCTATTACTACTACAGCGTCATCAACTACCATTCCTAAAACAACAATCAATGCTGCTAATGATACCTGCTGTAATTCAAATCCAAAAAGATTTAAAAATGAAAACGTCATACCAACTGAAATGGGTATTGCAAAAGACGCAATCATAGCTACTCTAAATGGTAATAATAACATTATCACCATGATTACTGCAATTACAGCTATTATAAATTCTCTTAAAAAATCATTAACTGCTTCTTTTACAGTTTCAGGCTGATTATTAATTATGGTAATATTTAAATCAGAAGGAAGTAATTTTTTAGATTCTGTTATTGCTTTATCTACTTCTTTACCATAATCAACAATATTATATCCACTTTCCGCCTGTAAAGATAGTAGCATCGTATTGCTTTCTTTACCGTTTACTCTTATATATTTAGTTGGATCTTGGCGTTTTCTTTCTACATCAGCAATATCCTTTATGCGTATTATTGATCCTTCTATCGTTTCTCCAACCTGTTGATTTTTAATCTGATCAATTTCTTTAAAAAGACCTGTTGTATGTAGATTTATTTTAGAATAATCAGACTCGATATATCCAGCATATTTTATTGTATTTTGGCTTTTAAGTATATTTATTATATCGTTTATCTGAATATTATATTGTGCTAGTTTTGCAGAACTGGTGGTTACCTGAATTTCATCAGACCAATATCCAAGCTTATCTATTTTTGAAGTAGCTGGGATACGGCGAATTGAATTTTCTATAATCCCGATGTATTCCTGGATTTCACTGTAGGAACTTTTTTCTGATTCAACTCCAATTAGCATGGCCACCGTGTCACCAAAATCAGAATTAACAAATGGTCCTACTACTCCATCTGGTAAATTAGTGATTGCTAACTGATATAAGCCCTGTCCCAAACGTTCCCAAAAAAGATCTGGAGTCTTTACCCAATCATGAAGAGTTACAGTTAAAACTACTTTGTTGTCATAAGAGTTTGAATAGGTCTTTTCTTTTTTTACTTCTGCGTATGAAAAAAGTTTATCTTCAATTTGCTTAGTTACCTGCTCTTCAATTTGTACTGCTTTTGCTCCAGGATAATAGCATACTATCAATGCTTGCCTAACTGTAATTTCTGGAGAATCACGGCGAGACATCGTGCTTAACGAATAAATTCCAGCAATGAAAATAATTAGGATCGATATTAATGATATCTGATGATGTTTAAGTGATGACTTTATAATATTCATAGGATTTAAGTCTCAGTTAATATTAATTAATAATTTTAACTTTAGCTCCTCTGTATAATTTGGTTTGTCCTTCTATTACAATTAAATCACCAGAATCTAATCCTTTTAGAATTTTGACATTGCTGTCTATTGCAATTCCACAACTGACTCGTTGTTTAGCTATTAAAGTATCATTTTCTACAGTAAATACGTACTTATGTCCATTTGCGTCGGTAACTACAGCCTCGGCTGGAATTGATATGATACCTTCCGACTCTCTAAGTTCAATGTTCATAAATGCAATCATACCGGGTTTCAAAAGATTGTCAACATTAGTAACTTTTGCTTTTACAGGAAATGATCTAGAAGCTTTTTCTGCAACAGCTTCTATTTGTTCAATCGTCCCAAAATAGTATTTATTTAATGCAGGGGCATAGAGTTCAACAATCATATTTTCGGAAAATAAATTTATTTCTTGTTCAGGTACACTTGCTTCGGCATAAACTGTATCTGTATATACGATTTCAAATAATGGCATACCTTGCGAAATTACCTCTCCTGGCTGAATTCCTTGAGATACGACATAGCCCGAATGCGCTGCATATAATTTTGTGTCATTTAGCTGACTCTTCTTGAAGTTATAGTTTGCCTCAGCCTCCTCTGCAGCTGCTGTTACCTTATCATAATCTGACGGAGTTAAGCTACCTTTTTCATACATGCTTTTGAGCCTTACATATTCTTTCGCTGCATCATCAAATTGGGCTAGTGCGGCATCTAAAGCAAACTGATAATCTGTTGGATCAAGAGATGCGATTATCTTACCTTGTTCTATATAATCTCCATTTTGAGCAGATACACTTTGAATTTTCCCAGAAACCATAAAACCTTGCTTTATGGATTTATATGGTAGTATATTACCACTATATTCTATTTCCTTATTTGTGGATACTGATTCTGCAGTAAGAACCCTTACATTAATAGAGGTATCTTTTTTGGTGTTTTTATGTTCTTTACAAGAAGATAAAGCTCCCGAAACTAATAAGATAGATACAGTTAATGTCAGTAAGTTTTTCATGATTATATTTACAATTTAATAATTCGAAATATAACATAAAATAACATATTTAAAAATAATTATTTCTAATAATTCATATAAAAAATTTAGCTCTACTATGGAGTTGTGGTTAACAACCATGAATATGTTTTAGTTAAAAATCAATTGTTATTTATTTCTCATCATTATAATATTTTATAAACTTTACGTTATTCCATAGAGCTTAAAATTTTATCCTTACTTAATCCAGTTAGAATGTTCATTTTCTTCAATAACTGAAGTTATGATTTTAACTAATCATGATTATTTTATTCTTACCTCAATAAGTTCATCTACATAAATTAGAAAATGCTTATTAAGTTTTTATAATTTTAAAAGTATCTTTGAAGAAAATTTAAAGAAAAATGACATTAATTAAATCTATTTCAGGTATTAGGGGTACCATTGGCGGATTTCAAGGAGAAAATTTAACTCCCATAGATGCAGTTAAATATGCAGCTGCATATGGCAGTTGGGTAAAACAGCAAAGAGAAAAAAATAACTATACGGTTGTTGTTGGAAGAGATGCTCGAATTTCTGGAAATATGATGCAACAATTAGTAATGAATACACTAATTGGATTGGGTATTCATGTAGTAGATTTAGATTTATCTACAACACCGACTGTTGAGATAGCCGTAATGTTAGAACATGCAGATGGAGGAATTATACTAACTGCAAGTCATAATCCAAAACAATGGAATGCTTTAAAGTTGTTAAACCATAAAGGAGAATTTCTAGACGCTAACGAAGGTCAAAAAATTCTGGATATCGCTGATAATGAAAATATTAATTTTTCTGAAGTAGATGACTTAGGAAAAATAACGAGCAATCAAGCTTATATCGATTTGCATATTGATGAAATTTTAGACCTTCCATTAGTAGATGTAGAAGCTATTAAAAAGGCAAAATTTAAAGTGG
>JABGXK010000230.1 GCA_018675825.1 Flavobacteriales bacterium
ATTACCAACACCTGCCGATTTAGTAGTCCAAGAAGGATCTCCAACTGCTCGATACCTAACATAATATTTCCAAACCATACAACCAGAAGAATCATTCATATTATCCCAGCTAATCTCAGCCTTGGTATCTGTAGACCAGTTAGTAGATAAACCAGTTGGAGGGTCATAAATAAGACATGAATCCATTATTGTATAGTCACAAGTACCATCATCAACATTAGCTGTTGGATCATAATTATTTGCTAAAGAATCAGTACATCCAGGATATAAACAAGATCCATCATCAATATTTGCACCAGAATAATAGTTTATAGCACTAGTATCTGTACATCCATATATTGGAGCTATACAAGATCCATCATCAAAAGTTGCTAATGAATCATAGTTTATAGCTAAAGTATCTGTACAACCTAAAATACATGAATTACAAGATCCATATGTATCTAATGTATTTAATCCTGCAGTAACTGTGACTAATCTATTTGCATAAGTTGAATAATCTGTAATTGGAGCACAAGATTCCCCTGATAACATATCATCTACTAAATCTTCTTGACCAGCCCATCCATCTACAGCATATTTATATTCAAAATCTCCAGCCACAAGATCAACTGTAACAGAGTGAACTCCATCACCATCAGGATCTGACATAGGAACACAACCGCCACACCATCCAAAAACAGGGCTTTCTAAGTGTACATATCCAAAAGAAGAAGTGTCACAATTCATATCTACATTGAAAGTAACACTATATACACAGCTTCCATCATCAATTGTAGCTAGTGAATCATAATTACTAGCTAAAGTATCAGTACAACCATTTATTCCTGAAAAAATTCCACCAAAAACAACACTATCTAAATAATAAATAGTACTTGATGAAGGGGCATTACCAAAATCAAAGAATATTGATAACATATCATATGTATAGCTAAAATCAATTATTGCTGTACCAGTTGCTTCATTTGAAAAATCAAATATTAATGTACTCCAACCATTTGCTGTTGTTACAGTGGCTTCGGTTTCTACTGATTTTGTAGGATCAGTGTGATCTTCAGCTTTTAGTCTTACTGTAATACCTGAAAGTGGTGAATATACCGATGTACTTATTGTTGTTGCTCCACTAGTAAATGGAATTGGATTTAATAAGCCGCTAGGTGTACTTAAAGTTGTTCCTGCCCAAGTTTGAGAACCTGCTGTTCTATCAGTCATTAAAACATTATTAGAAGGATCTAACGGGTCAACTGATAAAGAAGAAAAAGTTCCCCCAAATGGTGTCACAGTATAATCAACTGTCGTGTCATCCCAAGAAATTGGTAAATCAATCTGTGATAAAGTTTCAAGTTGCAATCCACAAGAATTCCAAGGAGCCGAGAAAGTAGTGTCGCTATCTACAACAGCTACTCTATTAACGTAACCCCAGCCATTAGGAGCAGAAGGGTCATAATTAATAACAATACAAGAAAGGTTTGAATCTAAATCCTCTTGTATTGACCAGTTATCAGCAGAATATTTCCACTCTAAAGAATCTCCTGGAGAAAACACTGTAGTAAATTGCCAAATACTATCTCCATCACTATCTGTCATTGCCCAGCAGTTTCCACACCAACCATTAAAGGCTCCATTAACCTCAGGAGTGGTAAAAGGGTCAGTAACCCCTCTCATGTCAAGCTCAAAGGTAACGTTGTAAGACGAGGGTCCTGTGCTACAATCATCACACGAACCCCAACAAACTACCGGAAGCGTTGTGTCTCCAGATACTGTTAGCATTCTATTTGTGTAGGTTTGATTTCCATTTGTGCAACTATCTCCATAATATAAGCTCTCCTGAATTCCCCAGTTATCAGCAGAATATTTGAATTCATAAGTCCCCGCAGATAAAGCAATAGTAACATCCCAAACATTATCTCCATCAACATCAGACATAGCTGCACAGCTTCCACACCAACCATTAAAATTTCCATTAACCTCAGGAGTGGTAAAAGTTGTAGGGTCAACAGTATTCATGTCAACCTGAAAGGTAACATTATAGGTTTGCGCACTTATAAAAAAAGAATTTAAAGAGAAAAATAAAATAAATAAGAATTTGAAGTATTTCATAGGAATATGTTTTATTAGAATATATTTCTTACAAACATAATAAATACTTAGTGTATATTATACAATTATGCAAAAAAACAAAAACACACTAGATTTATATAGATTAGAATTTGAAGTATTTCATAATTTATATGATATTAATATAAAATAGAAGCTCTTAAAAATATAGATAATACTGAAATATATATTGTTAACTAAAGATTATTTAGTCATTATTATTGGAGAAAGCTTACCCTTAAGGATATTATAATCTTTTTCACTCATTAAACCAATATCTAATAAGTCTTTAGATTCTTTTAATTTTGAAATTGCTTCTGATCTTGAAAGGGGTTTGTTATTGTTTACAATTTCATCTATCGCAAGAGCTTTATCAATGTCAATAATAGTTCTTACTGAACTATTAGCGATTGTAGATAATATTGATCCAGAACCTGCACCTTTATTTGGAGTTTTAACATATAAACTTATATATAAAGGCAATGATTTTCTACTATTCCATAATTTATATTCATCACTACTAGAATGAGTTGCAAAAATTGACAAAACTATTACTTTATCACCAGAGAAATTATGTGAGATAAACTCTAAGTCATTATTTTTATTACCTCTTCTTTTTCCATTAACAATATGTGAATAGACATCATTAAAATTGTATTTATCTTTATTCTTTTTTGCATTTCCTAAGGTTAAAGTATCCCCAATTTTAATTAGTAAACCATCTTTTGTAGAATAAGAATCAAATTTTGTATAATTCTTAATATTTTCCGAAAATCCTATATCATTTGCTTGATTATAGGTTAAAGTATTTTGTTGGCAAAAAATTAAATTTGGCATCATAATAGAAAGAAGGCATAGATATTTCATAATTATAGTTTAAATTAAATAATGGGTAAATAAAGTAAATTTAATTAAGAACTTAATTAAAAAGAAGCTCCAAAATTAAATCCAACTTTTGGAACAACACCAGTATAAGATTTATCAAATGGTGTATTAGATGATAAATTACGATTAACATCAGCATATTGCACCCCACCACCTAATAAAAATTCCAAAGAGATAGCATCTGAAAAGATAAACTGATAACCCATAATAAGTCCTAATTGATAATTTTTTATCTCATACGAATTTCCATATGGATACCATATGTCCTCAATATAATTATTATTTTCATCATATTGAGCAAGGTAATAACCATAATCATCATCAAATCTAAAATAACCACCCTTAAAATACGGAGAAACATAAAAACCTTCTAACTGATTTAAGTCAATATTTTTTGATAAATATTTTCTAACTTGAAGCTCACCAGTCCATCCAATTTGGTGATTATTATTATTCCATCCATTTTCAACTAAATGAAAACCTCCACTCAAATTTATTGACTTTTTATTTAATAGTACTTTCTCATAACTTAGATGAAAAGTTCCATCAAAAAAGTGAAATGGACTGTTCTTAATAAGAGAATTTACTTGTGAGTATGAATAACTAACAAATAATATAAATACAAAAAAAAATGATATTTTTTTCATTATTAAAAATTCAAGAAAATTGTATTATATTAAATAACATCTCAAATATAAATATAATTTATTTAAGAAAAAATATTAATATAATTAATTATTAATTAGAACTTATATTGGAAACATTTTTTTTCATAAACGTTTCCATAATAAATTATATATATATATTTGCACAATGACAAATGAAGTAAAATTACTAGCAGAAAAAAATATAATTGAAAAAACTCATTCTCTAATTAATATGCATGGAGTGAAAGTATTAAGTATGGATGAAATTTCTAGATTATTATGTATGTCTAAGAAAACATTGTACAAGTATTTTAAAAATAAAAAAGATCTAGTTTTAAAATGTTTTAAGCATGAACATAACCAAATACTTAAAGATATAGCTAATTTAGAGAATAATCATACTAATGTAATTGATCTATTCTTAGCAATTGATGAACATATTATAAAAATATCTAAAAGTAGCAGAAGAAATCCACAAATGATAGCAAATCTTGAAAGATACCATCCTGAATCATTTAAGGTCATGAATAATCTTCGTAAAATAGAAATGATATCAACTATAAAAAGAACATTAAATAAAGGAATTGATCAAGGATTATTAAGAAAAGAAATTAAAATTGAAATAATAACAGAATTTATATTATCAAATATTGACACAATTACTGATCCTAATATATTTACAAGTAATAAATATAACCTTAAAAATGTTATCAATGAAAAAAGAATACTAGAAATTAGAGGATTAGCTACAGCAAAAGGAATTAATTATTTTGAAAATAAAAGAAAAGAAAATGAAAGAAAATAAAAGAAAAATTATCAGAGCCTTAGTAATTATCATGGCAGCATTTTTACTTATAAAACTTATAATGAGTTTTAAACCAGATAATAGTATTAATAAACTTACAAAGTCAACTAAACTAATAAATACTGAGATAATCACACTATCAAATAATACTATAAAAATCCCAGTAAATGGAAAATTACAGTCTATAAATGAAGTAAATATTATAAGCGAAGTAAATGGCGTCTTCTATGGAGATAATTTTAAATCGGGAATAA
>JABGXK010000231.1 GCA_018675825.1 Flavobacteriales bacterium
AGGAATATATCCAGACGAAATTACTAACCTTGATGAAGCTTTTGTTGGACAGTCATATATAACTCAGATTGACGTATTAACTCCGCTTGACACGTCAGTTTCACTAAATGGTTTAAACCTTAATGTGACAATTAGTAATATTGATTTAACTAGTATTTTAGGTTTACCAAGTAATTTCTCTTACTCATGTAATCCTCCTAATTGTTCCTTTCCAGGGGGCGGGTATGCATGTGCTGAAATTTTTTCAACTGTTGATCCATCTTCTTCTGATGTAGGTTATTATCCATTAATAATGACAACGTCAACTTTAGCAATAAACGTTCCTCTTATAGGTAGTCTTATACAATTAGATACAGTAGACTATTTTTATATAGATATTTCAAATACATCAGCATCTATTCAACAGTTAAATGATTTAACGTTTGAACTTATGGATTTATTTCCTAATCCAACAAGTAATTATGCGGATATTCAATTTGTAATTGGTTATAATAATAAAGTTAATTTCTTAGTTTTTGATTGTATAGGAAATATGGTAGAAAATAAAAATATTGATGCAACAAAAGGAATTAATAAGTTTAGTTTAGATGTATCTCAATATGCCTCATCTTTATATACTTATTGTTTAATATCTAATAATAGTTTTCTTTCAAAGAAAATGCTCATCTTAAATCCTTAATGTCTTTAAAACTTTCAATTCTAGGTTGTGATTCTGCAATACCTACAATTAATAAACATCAAACCGCTCAGTTATTAAATGTAAATGAGCGGTTTTTCTTAATAGATTGTGGTGAAAACACACAGATACAACTAAGAAAGTTTGAACTTAGTTTTCAAAGAATACATCATATATTTATTAGTCATCTTCATGGAGATCATTATTTTGGATTAATAGGCTTGATAACAAGTATGCATCTACTTGGAAGAAAAAAAGAATTACATGTTTATGCACATGCAGCACTCAAAGAGATTATAAACATTCAATTGTCTGTTTCTAAAATTGATCTAAATTTCCCGTTATTTTTTCATGTTATACCAGAAGATTCTGAGATAGTATTATTTAAAGATGATAGTATAGAGATATCTAATATTTTACTAAATCATACTATTAGTTGTTCTGGTTTTATCTTTAAGGAACTAAAATATGATAGAAAGATAGTTAAAGAAAATGTCGAAAAATATAACATACCATATGATAAAATTATTGATATAAGAAAGGGATTTGACTATATTAAGGAGAATGGAGATATAATATCTAATAATTTATTAACGACAGAAAATACTCCAGCTAAATCATATGCTTTTTGTTCAGATACTAGGTTTTTTTCAAATATTATATCTAAAATTAGGGGAGTAGATGTATTATATCATGAAGCAACTTTTTGTCATGATTTGAAAGAAAGAGCCTATGAAACAGGTCATTCTACAACTAAAGATGCTGCTACAATTGCAAAAGAAGCAAATGTTAAGAGGTTGATTATAGGTCATTACTCTAAGAGATATTCAGACTTAAATCAATTACTCTTGGAGTCTAGAGAGGTATTTAGTAATACTTTTTTATCTCAATCAGGAGATTTGATAGATTTTAATAGTATTTAGAAAAGAAAGAATATTTAGGTATATTTGCTATTAAATTTATAATATGAAGAAAATTATTCTAATTTTATTTGCTGTAATATTATTTTGGAATGATAGCTCTTCTCAAATAGATTCTGTATCTATTCAAGGAATAGATTGTTATAATGATACTGCATTTATAAAAATTAATCTATCAAATAGTGCTTATATTTTAGAGTCTGATGAATGGCAGTATCAACCTTATAATGATACTTCATGGTATTTTCTAGATACTAACTTATATATTATAAATCCTACAAATGATACTCTATTCTCAAATCAATGTGGCAAACATAAGGTAGCAGTTTTTGATCAAACATCTTTCGAATTTATAGAATATACATTTTTTATTCCTTGTCCTGTTACCGTTGGTCTTGGTCAGAAAGAAAAAATTAAATGTTTTGGAGATTCCTCTGGTATTTTAATAGCCCCTACATATGGAGGTATAATTTTCGATCCTGATTCCAGTACAGTTGATTCTCTAGGTTTTTATTCTCCAAATGATACAACTGGTGATGAATATTATAAATACCAATGGTTTAATGCTAGTAATTTATTAGGTGCAAATCAGACATCAATAGGTGATTCTTTAGATATTTTAAATGGAGTATACTCTGGCTTCTACAATATAGTTGTTACCGATGCAATAGGTTGTACCGACACATTAGGTTACAGAAGGATTAATAATCCTTATCCATTAATGATTGATACTTTAAATATTACTAATGTAAGTTGTTATGGGAGCAATAATGGTAGTGTAAAAATTGCGGTTAATGGAGGTAGAAAATTTCATTCTAATAAAAATTATTTTTATTATATAATAGATAATAATAATGATACAATTTTCCGAAGTGATAATTTAGTTATATCTTCTAATTTTTCTCAACTTTCCACACTAAGTGATTCATCATTAATTATTGATAGTATTTTATTTAATAATTTAGAAACAGGAACATATAATATAACAGTTGTTGATAGTTTTGGTTGTGTTTTGGATACAGTCTTTTCTATTTCAGAACCTTTGCCTTATGAAGCTTTTACTACAGAACTAACCCCTCTATTATGTATTACTGATAGTATTTGGTTTTTTATAGATAGTGTTTCTGGAGGGCAAGGGTCACAAAACTTTTACTGGATGGAATCAAGTTCAATTTCTGATTCACTACTTGTTGGAGAAGGAGATTATGATATTATTGTTGAAGATACACTTTATGGATGTAGAGACACATTATCAGTACATTGTGAAGCTGATTTTGAAATATTTATTAATGAATCAATTAATGATATTGATTGTTATGGAGACAATACAGGCTCTATTTTTATTGATAGTATATATGGAGGTAATACTCCATATAACTACCAATGGGGTGGTAATATTGGAACTGATGATATGGCAGATAGTCTCTTATCTGGAAATTATTTTTTATTAATTGAAGACTCAATTGGATGTTCTCAGTATTTTTATTTTGATGTTTATCAAAATGATATAATTTATGTCAATAGTACACTATACCAACCTTCATGCAAGGGTTATAGTGATGGAGCTATTCAAGTAGATATTAATGGAGGTCAATTTCCTTATAATATAAGTTGGTTAAATGGAACAGGTTTGAGTGATTCATTATTTGGATTATCTGAAGGTAATTATACTTTAAATGTTATAGATGATAATGGATGTTCATTTAGTTCAATTATTACATTAAATGAGCCTGATTCTTTAGATTTAGATTTTAATAATTATCTTAATCCTTTAACATGTTATGGAAGTTTAACAACTATTACAGCTTTAATTACAGGGGGAACTGGTCCTTTTGATATTTTATGGAGTGATTTATCTTCATTATCACAAACTGTAGTTGGAGCTGGTTTATTGACCTGTGAAGTAACTGATAAAAATGGTTGTATCGCAATTGATAATATTTTAATTATAGAGCCAGATTCTTTTTATATTTCTAATTCTATATTGACTAATCCTCTTTGTACAGATGGTGGATCTGCAAGTATTGAAACAAGTGGTGGAACCTTACCTATAAGTTATTTATGGAGTACTGGAGAAACTACTCAAAGTATCAGTAATATTACTGTCAGTTCTTGTTGGGTTATAGCTACTGATTCTTGTGGAAGTACTGATTCTATCGGTTTTAATTTAATACCTTATGAGTTAATTACACAAGTTAATTATAATGACACCTCACATCTTTCTCAAGTAACTTTATCCTCTCTATCTTCTGGTACAGTTTTTACTTACGAATGGTTTTATATTTATGATTTAAATAATTTAATTGCTAGTAGTTCTGATGTGATTAATCTATGTGAAGGAACTTATATAGTTAGAACAACTGATGTGAGTAATGGTTGCTATGTTGAGGATACTCTAATAGTTGATTTTTATTTACTTGATGCAATTGTAGATTTAGAAAAAACTACAGTCCTTCCTGATTCAAATTTATGGGGATTTGGACCTTATTCATATTTATGGGGTCCTAATAGTGGACTAGCAACACAACAAGCTAATATTTGTCCTGGTGATCATTGGTTAGAGGTTACAGATAGAGATGGATGTACAGTAGATACATTTTTTACTATTAATCCTCTTTCTGTTATATTAGATCCAATGGATGAATTAATAGAATGTAATCTGGAGAATTTAGATATTGAGTTATTTATTTCTACATCAGGTGGTACTGACCCATATACTTATTTATGGTCTAATGGAGATACTGATAGTTCTACAAATTTAGCATTATCTCCAGGACCTTTAACTATAACAATTATGGATAATAATGCTTGTATTTTAGATACTTTATTTAGAATTACAGCTATGACTGAAGAATGTGTGCCAAATGTATTCTCTCCAAATAATGATGATATAAATGATTTCTGGAATTTAGAACAAGCGTATATTTATAGTGATACAGAGGTTAAAATATATGGGCGTTTTGGTAGAGAGATCTATGAATCAGTTGGTTATGATAATCCTTGGGATGGAAAAAATAAACAAGGTAATGATGTACCTGATGGAGCATACTTCTATCATATAGAATTAGGTCATGGATATTCTCCTATCAAGGGAACGATTACTATTGTAAGATAGTTTTTACTATTGCTTTATATTCATCTATTGTAAACCAATTTATTGATTTATCTCTTTTAAACCATGTTATTTGACGTTTAGCAAGTCTTCTGGTATTTTGTTTTATCTTTTCAATAGCAGTTTCTAGATTAGAATTCCCATCAAAGAAGTCAAATAATTCTTTATAACCAACAGTATTTAGTGCATTATAGTGACGGTAATTGATTAAGTGATTAGCTTCATCAATTAAACCATCTTTGATCATTTTATCTACTCTTATATTTATTTTTTTATATAAAGATTCTCTATCTATTTTTAGACCAATTTTAATTATGTTAAAGTTTCTTTTTTTATATTTTTTCTTATGTAGTGAGGATATTTTTTTAGTTGAAGCAGTATATACTTCAAGGCATCTCATTAATCTTTGAGGGTTTTTTATATCAACATATTCAAAATATTCGGGATCTAATTTTTTAACTTTATTTTGTAACCATTCCAACCCATTTTTTCTATATTGAGTATTTATTTTCTCTCTAATCTCTTTAGAAATATCTGGTAAGAAATCAATTCCTTTACAGATTGCATCAATATATAGTCCTGATCCGCCAACTAGTATTACATTATTATATCTCTGAAATAGAGATTCAATTTTTTTGATTGCATTTTTTTCAAAATCAGCTATATTGCATCTCTTCTCTATAGATTGGTTTTGTATAAAGTGATGCTCAATTTCTCTTAGTTCCTCTTTAGATGGAATTGCAGTTCCAATTGAGAGTTCTTTATAAAATTGTCTTGAATCACAGGAAATTATTTCAGTTTTTAATTCTTTAGCAAGTTTAATACTTAGAGATGTTTTTCCTATAGCAGTAGGACCTGCTATTACAATTAGATTTTTCTTATTAGAATTCGTCATATTGATTATATTCATCTTCTAATGATTCTTCATAAGATTCTGTATTTTTTTCTTCAGAGAAATTTAGTTCTGGTGCATCTTTTGGCATTTCACCAATACTTTTAAGACATATTGCTTTATTTGTTTCACCTTGGTCATTAGTTAGTTCTATTAAAAATCGCCACATTAACATATAATCATATATATATATTAATCTATTAGTTTTTGTATTAAGAATAGACTCTAGATTTGTGTTTTCCATATTTAGATTATCTAAATTTTCTTCAAATGTTACTAATGGAATTTCTTTTAGAAGTTCAAGTTCATTATTTGTAATATAAAAAGAAGCAAGTTCATCATTTTGAAGCTTAAAAGATTCTTTGATAAATTGATGAAATTCTAAAAGTGAAATTTTTGAGTCAACTTCTATTTTTCTTATAACATCTTCTTTTGATTCTAAATAAATAGTAATACTATATTTCATTTCTCTTTTCTATTTTAAGATCTACGGCTTTTTTAATTAAAAATACTAGAGCATCTTCTTTATTATTTTTAACTATTCCATCTAGTATTGCGTTTTTTATTGCAATCTTTAATAAACCAATTTCTTTTCCAGAAGTAATATTAAATATTTCCATTATTTCTGTACCATTTATAGGAGGTTGAAAATTTCGTATTCTATCTTTTTCTTCAACTTCTTTGAGTTTATCTCTGACAAGCTGAAAGTTAGATAAATATTTTTTTACTTTATTTGGATTCTTAGAAGTTATATCTGCATCACATAACGTCATTAAGTTATCAATATCATCTCCTGCATCAAATAACAATCTTCTTATCGCTGAATCTGTAACAATATCTTGTGCTAATACTATTGGCCTTAGATGAAGAGCAACAAGTTTTTTTACAAATTCCATTTTTTGATTTAATGGTAATCTTAATCTTTTAAATATTCCTTTGACCATTTTACTTCCAATAAATTCATGAGCATGAAATGTCCATCCAATACCTTCTTCATATCTTTTTGTTTGTGGTTTTGCTATATCATGAAGAATTGCTGCCCATCTAAGCCATAAATCATTTGTATTAATCGATATGTTATCAAGAACTTCAAGGGTATGATAGAAATTATCTTTATGTAAATGATTGTTTATTTTTTCTACACCTTGGAGATTACACATTTCATTAAAAAATTGCTTTAAAAGATTAGTGTCATAAAGCAGTTTAAAACCAATTGATGGAGTAATAGTTAGAATTATTTTATTAAGCTCTTGTGTAATTCTCTCTTGTGATATTATTTCTAATCGATGAGCATTCATCTTTATAGCCTCTATTGTATCGGGATCAATTGAAAAATTGAGTTGAGTAGCAAATCGAATAGCTCGCATCATTCTTAATGGATCATCACTAAATGTTTTATGTGGATTTAATGGAGTTATAATTATTTTATTTTCTAAATCTTCTCTACCATTAAAAGGATCCAAAAATTTACCATAATGCTCTTTATTGAGTTGTAAGGCCATGGCATTAATAGTGAAGTCTCTTCTGTTTTGATCATCCTCAAGTGTTCCATTTTCTATAATAGGTTTTCTTGAATCTCTTCTGTAAGATTCTTTTCTAGCTCCAATAAATTCATAATTTTCTTCATTAAATGTTATCAATGCAGTTCCAAATTTTTTAAATACCTTTAGTATAGCTTTTTTACCAAGTATTTCTGAAACTTTTTCTGCTAGTTTGACACCACTTCCAATACATACAAAATCAATATCTGTGATTTCTTTCTCTCTTTTTAATAATAAATCTCTTACCCAGCCACCTACAACATAAGTTGGGTAATTAAGTTCATCAGCTATCTTGGAGATAGTTTGAAAAATAGGCTTTTTTAAAGATTTTTTATAATTCACTATCTAATCTTTTCAATTCTCCCATCTAAATTAATTTTTATTATTGATGAGGGTTTATTCATGATTTCTTCTTGACGTAAATTTACTATATAATCTACATTTTCTTTTAATTCTTCATTTATATCTGAAAATTTATTTGGATTTTCTCCACCACTTATATTAGCTGATGTTGATACAATTGGTTTCCCAAGTTTTATAATTAATTTTTTGCAGAAATCATCATTTACTAATCTTATAGCAGCACTTCCGTCTTTGGATAATAATTCTTGTGTGATATTTTTAACGTCATCAAAAATAACTGTTGTTGCTTTTTTCTTATTCATATGCTGGTAAGCATCTGGAGACACCTGGTTTATGAGTTTATAAAGATTAGCATATTCTGCTATTAAAATTATTAAGGCTTTGCTTTGTGTTCTTTTTTTAAGTTTATAT
>JABGXK010000232.1 GCA_018675825.1 Flavobacteriales bacterium
ATCAATTTACTTTTATAGATCCTATAAAGAAACTAGACCCAAGTTGGTTTGGTCTGCCTATATTAATTAATAAAAAATATAAAAAGAATAGAAATAAATTTTTAGATTTTTTAAATAAAAATGGAATTGAAACAAGACCAATTATAAGTGGAAATTTTTTAAATCAACCATCTGTAAAGTTATATAAACTTAATAAAGACAAAGAAGTATTTAAATATTCACAAGATATTGAAGAAAGAGGTTTTTTTATTGGTATACATATTGATCCAATTTCTAATAAAAAATTGGATTTACTTGAAAATAAACTATTGAAAATTAGTGAGATTTAAAATTATTTTAATTTTTTTTTAATTATTGCTAATTTAATAATTCCGTAAAGAGAGGCCATTACTAGTTTAAAATTTACTGAGCTCACACCTCTTTCCCTATTTACAAAATTTGTTTGTATTTCACCTATCTGCATTAGATTATTTTTTATTACAACAATGATTTCAGATAAAAGTATAAAGCCATCTCCAATATTTCCACAAGACGAAATAATTCGCTCAATAGCTCTAGGAGAGTAAATTCTAAAACCATTGGTAAAATCTTTCAATGGGATATTTAATAAATTTCTTGCTAGAAAGTTTGATAACTTTGATAAAATTCTACGTGAAAGACTCCAATTAATTATTTTGCTTCCAGGCAAATACCTGCTTGCAATTAATAAATCTAATTTTTCTTTAATGAAAAAATCAATATTTCTTATTAATTCATTTGGATCATGAGAAAAATCTGCATCCATCTCAAAAATGTAATCATAATTATTTTTAAGCCCCCATTTAAATCCATGGATATATGCGGTTCCTAAACCTAATTTTCCAGTCCTCTCTTGAATATGTAAATTCTTTTGAAATTTCTTTTGCATATCCTTTACAATTTTAGCAGTACCATCAGGGGAACCATCATCTACGATTAGGATTTCAAATTTCTTTTCTAATGAGAAGACTTTGAGAATTATTTTTTTAATATTCTCTTTTTCGTTATATGTAGGTATAATAACTAAGTTCTTGGACATAATAATTTATATTTTACAAAGTTAATTAAACTTAATTATTATTGATTGATCCTTTAATTATACTTTCTACAATTGTTGGATCAAGTAATGTGCTTGTATCTCCCAAATTAGTTGTCTCACCACTAGCAATTTTTCTAAGAATTCTTCTCATAATTTTTCCAGATCTTGTTTTAGGCAATCCGTTAACATATTGAATTTTATCGACTTTAGCGATTGGTCCAACATGCTTTACTATTAGTTTATTAATTTCTTCATTAGATTTATCAGTATTAAGTGGATGCTCGTGACAAATAATAAAGGCATATATACCATTTCCTTTAATAGAATGGGGGTATCCTACTATGGCACTTTCACATACATTATTATGTTCATCAATAGCACTTTCTATTTCTGCAGTTCCTAGATTATGTCCAGAGATAATCAGAACATCATCAACTCTACCGGTTATTCTAAATAATCCATCTTTATTTTTAAAACAACCATCTCCACTAAAATAGTATCCAGGAAAAGTAGAAAAGTAAGTATCAATAAATCTTTTGTGATCACCATATATTGTTCTTGCCATTGATGGCCATGGATATTTAATACATAGCTTACCTTCAATATCATTTTCGTTTATTTCAGAGTTTGAATCATCCATGATACATGCTTTTATGCCTGGAAGTGGTAGTGTTGCAAAAGTTGGTTTTGCCGTTGTTATGCCCGCAAGGTTAGATATCATAATCCCACCTGTTTCTGTTTGCCACCATGTATCTACAATTGGACATAATCCACCACCGATTTCTTTGAAATACCAATTCCAAGCATCTTCGTTTATAGGCTCTCCAACCGTGCCTAAAACTCTTAATGATGTAAGGTTATATTTTTTAACAAAATCTAATCCCTTTGCCTCTAATGCTCTAATTGCAGTAGGAGCTGTGTAGAAAATATTAATTTTATTTTCCTCTACAATTCTCCAGAATCTACCAGCATCTGGAAAGGTAGGTACTCCTTCAAACATAATTGAAGTAGCTCCTGCAAGTAATGGCCCATATATAATATAAGAATGACCAGTAATCCATCCAATATCAGCAGTGCACCAGTATATATCTCCTTCATTATATTGGAAAACATTTTGAAAAGAATATTGACTGTAAATCATATATCCGGCAGTTGTATGTACAATTCCTTTTGGTTTTCCGGTTGAGCCTGATGTATATAAAATAAAAAGCTCATCTTCTGAATCCATAAATTCTGCAGGAAAGTTGTTATCTACACTTGCCATTTCATGATGCCACCAATAGTCTCGTTGATTCTTCATTTCAATTTTAGATTTTGTTCTCTCTAGAACAATACATGTTTTTATAGAGGGTGTGGTTTGCATTGCTTCATCTGAGATAGCTTTAAGAGGAGTTATTTTATCCCCTCTGAATCCTCCATCTGCAGTTATTAGTGCTTGGCATTCAGCGTCATTTATTCTATCAGATAAAGATTTTGCAGAGAAACCTGCAAATACTACAGAGTGAATAGCTCCTATTCTAGCACATGCTAATACAGCAATAGATAGCTCTGGAACCATTGGCATGTACAAGCAAACTCTATCTCCTTTTTTTATAGCGTGTTTTTTTAAAACATTGGAGAATTTACAAACTTCTGCGTGTAGCTCTTGATATGTTAAGCTAATACTTTTTTCATTTGGATTGTTTGCAATCCATTTTATAGCAACTTGATTTGCTCTTTTTTTAAGATGCCTGTCAAGGCAGTTTTCGGTGATATTAAGCTTTCCACCATTAAACCAGTTAATTTTTGCAGAATGAAAATCCCAATTTAAAACTTTGTCCCATTTCTTTTTCCATATAAAGCTTTCTGCTTTTTCCTCCCAGAACCTTTCAGGGTCATTATCGAAATTTGATTTTTCAGTATTATATTCTTCTATTGATTTTATTCTCATTTAATTCTTATTTTGTTCAAATATAATAACAAATTTTAATGTTGTTGAAATTAGTTTTTTTCTAACTTGATCTTTTTGTAAATTAGCATAAAATTAAAAATCTTTTTATGAAAAAATATTTATCACTCTTTTTTACTACTCTTCTTTTCTCTTCTTTATCGGCACAAGATTGCTCGGATTTGTTTTTTTCTGAATATGTTGAGGGTCCTGCTAATAATAATGGACTTGAGATATATAATCCATCAACTAACACCTTTGATCTAAGTGCTTATTCAGTAAACAGATATGGTAATGGTTCAAGCTCAGGTCCTGATACATGGCCACTTTCGGGCTCAATTGGACCAGGCCAAACAGTTAGTATTGGAAATGGTCAAACAGACTCTGTATGGGTTACATCATATTGGTCTGTGCCAGTTGATACTGTTTTTTATAATGCATGTAATTTACATGGTAGTGGGATTTACCCAACCCCATTTTATTTTAATGGCGATGATGCAATTACCTTGGAAAAAGATGGTGGAATTATTGATATAATTGGTAAGGTAGGTGAGGACCCTGGAGCTGCATGGACAGACGATGCTAGTGCAGGTTTTACGGATGCTAATGGTGGAACTTGGTGGACAAAGAGACAGACTTTAGTAAGAAAACCAACAGTAAAAAAAGGTGTTACTATGAATCCAATTGTTTTTAATCCTACTTTAGAATGGGATTCTCTTCCTGATGCTACTTACTCAGGTTTAGGCTCTCATAATTGTGATTGTTTTTCATCCAATAGTTTTTCACAAATTAAAAATACAAGCTTTGTAGTTTATCCTAATCCAGCTAATATTGGAGATAATATTATAATTAACACCTATGATAAAATTAAACAAGTTTATATTTCTGATTTTCTAGGAAGATCAAGTATATCCGTACCATCAAGTGGATATAAAGCCGTAATTAATAGTAGTAATTTAAATACAGGTAGTTATATAATCCAAATTGAATTAGAGAAAGGGTCTTCTATAGAACATAAAATTATTATCAATTAATTGTTAATTTTTGTGTAACTAAATTATCTTCAATGTTAATTAGAAAAACTTTTTTAGTTGCTCTTTGTTTGATTTTTTGTCAGCAAATATGTTATTCTCAAGTCTCTACAATTAAAGCATGCATTATTAGTGGCTTAGTAAGTGATGCTTTTTCAGGAGAACCTCTTATAGGCGCAACAATTATTTATGGTAAAGGCCAAGGAACTGTAACTGATTTAGATGGTAATTATTCATTCAAGATTCCTGAGGGAGAAAGAAATTTAACTGTCTCTTATGTGGGTTATAAAAAAATCACTAAACAAATTAAGGTTAATCAGAAAACACTAGTTCAAAATTTTAAATTACGAACTATATTATTAAATGAAGTTCAAGTAACGGTAGACCTAGCTAAAGAAAGAGAAACACCGGTTGCTTTTTCTAGTATTCCAATTAAAAAGATATCTGAAGAGTTAGCTTCACAAGATATACCTATGATATTAAACTCTACTCCTGGTGTATATGCCACACAATCAGGAGGTGGTGATGGTGATGCGCGAATTACTATAAGAGGTTTTAATCAACGAAATGTTGCTGTTATGATCAAT
>JABGXK010000233.1 GCA_018675825.1 Flavobacteriales bacterium
AAATACGAGCACCTTTAATATCAATACCAATAAAATTTTTATTTGGAAACTCCTTGGCTAATGCTACGCTATACTCTCCTTTACCACAACCAAGCTCTAAAACTATTGGATTATTATTTTTAAAGAATTTCTCATTCCACTTTTCTTTATATAAAAAAGAATTTCTTAACTCCTCAATCGTTGGTTGTACAACATGAGGAAAAGCATCAAGATCAGTAAATTTTTTTATTTTATTTTTAGCCAATTCACAATAATTTAATACAAAAGTAATAGTGTTTTAAGTATTTTCGTTGTGTGAAAGAAAAAAAAAGAATTCTTGTTGCTCCTTTAAATTGGGGAATAGGCCATGCTACAAGATGTATACCTATGATATCTGAATTAAAAAAAAATAATTTTGAAGTAATCATTGCTACTAGTGGTAGGTCGCTTGAATTATTATCTTCTGAATTTCCAAAAATTCAATTTATAAAATTTGAAGACTATAAAATTAGCTACTCTTCATCATTACCGATGGCTTTAAATATTTTTTTACAAATACCAAAAATTATATTTGGAATTTATCATGAAAATATCAAGCTAAATACTATAATAAAAGATTTTAAAATAGATGGGGTGATTTCTGATAATAGATACGGGCTCTTTTCTAAAAAAATACCCTCTATTTTTATTACTCATCAACTAAAGATAAAATCAGCTTTTCTAGAAAATATAATTCAGAAAATTAATTACTACTTTATAAATAAATTTACTCAGTGCTGGATTCCTGATTATCAAGAAAACGGTCTAGCTGGAGAGTTATCTCATCCAAAAGAAAACACAAAAAACCATATATATATTGGTCCCTTATCTCGTTTTAATAATAATAATAATATCCAACCAAAATATGATATACTAGCAATTATTTCAGGACCAGAACCACAAAGATCAATTTTTGAAAAAATAATTACGACTCAACTTAAAGAACATAAAAAAGAATCTCTATTAGTACAAGGGAAACCCGAATCTAAATATTGTGAAACGATTAATAACTTAATTATAAAGTCACATCTCTCAGCATTAGAATTAAATCAGGCAATATTGAACTCAAAACTTATAATATGTAGATCAGGATACTCAACTATCATGGACTTATTTACTCTAGGAAAAAATGCAGTTTTTATTCCAACTCCAGGACAAACAGAGCAAGAGTATTTAGCTGAATTTCTATCAAAAGAAAATCTATTTAAGTACCAAAAACAAAATAAATTTCAACTCTCTATTGCTCAAAAACAGAGTAAGAGTTTTACAAAATTAAGTTATAGAAAGCAGAAGATAGATTGGAAAAATATTCTCTTAATCTTTGAATAAAGATTATTTATATTTTTTTTCATAAGAACATTGTCTCTGTAAACCCGCCTTATGTCTTTCAGTGATCAAATCAATATATAAAAATTGTGCATTTAAATATTCTCTCTCAGCATGAAACAACTCTAACTGGTTAGCTGTACCTAGAGATTGTCTTTCATAAGATTGTTTATATGCTTTTTGCGCCAAATCAAATGACTCCTTAGCTAACATGTATTGCTTATCAGTATTTAAAAAAATATTTTCTAAAGTAATTAGTTCAGATTTTATCTTATTTTCTAATTGTTCTTTTTCAAGTACTTTAATTTTATATAAATTATTGTTTATTTTATAATCTCCTGATGGGAAAATACTAGAAAAAGGGATATTCCACATTAATGAAGTAGATACAAATTTTCTGTTGTTACTAGATAAATTTGAGTTAGGTCCAAAATAACCATCATTGTATCCTAATGATAACTTAGGAAGCAAAAAACCATATGAAAATTTATTTCTATTTAATTTTAAATTTTTCTTTTGCATTTCTATCTTTAAAAGCTCAAGTCTATCTTGAAGATCATTTGGAACAATAGAATTATAGTTGTTGTTTTCATAAAAAAAACATGATGGATCAATCACTGTAGAAAGATCAAGATTAAGTGCTTGAAGAAGTTCTTGATTATGCTTATTAATTTTTTGCACTTGACTTATCTTTTTTATTTTTAAATTATTAAGATTTGATTTTGCAAGCAATAGATCTGATTCTAACTTTAAGCCGGCCTTTACCTGTAGCTCTAACTGTTGTATTATACTAGTGTTTCTTAATATAAATTTAGATACTGATTTTTCTTTTTCAATACTTGATTTTAACAAATAATACAAAACATATACACGAATCTGTTCATCTAAATTATTTAACTTCTTATTAAATACAGCTTCATTTTTCTTGCTTCTATATCTAAATGGATCTAAAAGAATATCTTGCAAATCCCAATCTAAATTCCATCTTAAACCCTGCCATTTATTGTTTTTATCAACATCAACAAACTCACCCTCTGTACTTTGGGCAGATCCATTATAATCAACACGAACATCTCCAAAACTAAAATTAGGCAAAAATGAAGCTAGACTATTTCTAAACTCTTCAACTGAAAGCTGATAATTTAAATCACTTTTCTTAAATACTAAATTGTTACTATTATTTAAATTTACAAGATCATTAAAAGTTAAACTAATAGTGTCTTGCGCATTAGCAGAATAGAAAAATATTACAAAAATTATTATTCGTTGCATTTTAATTAATTGAATTCACCTTCATTCCTGACTTAACAATAGATTTCCCTTCAACAATAACAGTTGTAGATTTATCTACAAGATTACTTAGTACTTCAAAATATTTATTGTTTGACAAACCTTTTCTAACTTTTAATTTACTGACAATATTTTCTTTTACAATAAAAATATAATACTCTCCTTTTATAGATAACAAAGCCTTAATAGGTAAAGATAATTTAGCTTCCGATGATTCAAGCTCAAGATTAACATTTGCATACATTCCAGGACTTATTTTCAAATCAGTATTATCAATATCTAATTGAACATTCATTGTTTTTGTTCTAGGATTAAGTGCCCTTGATAAACGAGAAACTCTAGTGCTATATACTTTTTCTGTAATTTCTGAAAAAGATACATTAGCATTAGTACCTAAAGAAATATTATCAACTTCAGTTTCTGGCAAGGCAACAGAAAGACGAATTTTATTAATATCCATTAATTCAAAAAGAGGTTGAGTATTTGAATTCTGAACACCGCTTTGAACAATTGCTCCTAATTCAATATTTCTTTTAGTTATAAAACCTTTAAATGGAGCTCGTATAGTTAGAAGGCTATCACTAATCATACTAGCCTTATATTTTGCATTTTCTTTTAAATAGAATGCCTTGACTCTTTCAAATTCTTGTATTGTAGTTAGTTCAGGTGTTTTCTCAAAAACAGTTTTAAACCTTAA
>JABGXK010000028.1 GCA_018675825.1 Flavobacteriales bacterium
ACAGATAATCCATTATACAACTTGTTGAAGTTGTAGATTATGAGGTCTATTTAAGATTTTATGTATTTGAGGAAAGTATATTCTTTTACCAAATTTATTTTTAATCTCATCTGATATTCTACGATAACCAAGACCAGATTTTCTGAGATTAACCATTGATTGAAGAACAATGAACTCTTTTTCATCTGGAATAAGTTTCTTATTTTCAACTTTGTATCCAAACTCTGTGTAACCGCCCAGATACTTTCTATTTTCTTTTGCTAACTTCTTACTTGCCTTTATTCGTATTGAAATGTTCTCTCTTTCAATTTCAGCAAGTGATGCAAGTATCGTAATAAAGATTTTAGAAACACCATCTGTGTGAATATTTCCAATATCTGCAATACATATTTCTTTATGTTGTTTTTTAAAGTCATCAACTAACTGTAATGTATCAATGACTTTACGAGATAATCTATCTAATCTTGAAACAACAAGTTTAGAACCAGACTTTAGTTCAGTTAATATTTTCTGAAATATAGGTCTTTTTCTAAACTCAACTCCACCAGATGTAACTTCTGAATAGACTTTATCTATCTTAAATCCGTGCAACTCACCAAATGCACGACATTTACTTTCCTGAACTTCTAATGAAGTTCCGTTAAGACTTTCGGTATGTGAAACTCTTAAGTACGCAATATTACTCATATTTTCTCCTTTTGTTATTAGATGCACTTGCAACTACTAACAATTGGGTATCAAGAGATAGTAGGTAATCAAGCAAATTGCCTTAACATTCGTGGTATTTTGACAAATGTTAATTTTATTACGATAATCAGTTAATGAATTTTAAAGAAGTTCAACCTTATAGAGTTTGGTATCAATACTTACAGACTTGTTTAAATGATAAAGTATTAAGTAAAAAAATTGATAGAGAATACTATAAGAACTGGAATTTAAATTTAGTCAAAACAACAAAATTTGATAAGTGGTTTAAATCACATCAACACTTATTTGTCTCAAAAGGTAAAGCAAGAGTAGTAAGTAAAAAGACTAATAATGAGTCTATTTTAATAGAAATACCTCAATTTTATCCAATATCTAAAATACAAAAAGAACTGCCCCAAATACTTAAAGGTAAAATTATTGAAACTAAACTAACACATAATACCAGAAATATTAATACTCCTGCGTTAGACTCGTTCCTGTATGCTTATAATTTTAGAAAGAAATATCCTAAAAAGAAATTAGAGGATATTTGGAAACTTTGTGATGATTTAATCAATAAGAGACAAATCAAAGTTAAAACACTTGTTGAAAAAGGAAAATTAAGAAGACGAAAGCAACAAGGTGTTGGTAGTGGAATTAAAGCATTTAAAAATAAACCAATAATGATTAGTAGAAACATTTTAAAGGCATCTAAAATTTTAGATAATGTTTGTAGTGGTCAGTTTCCTGGTCAATATTCAGATCACTAATTACCCCCGTCATTGTATCCACGTGTGTAAACGATAAAATTTACATTTTTTGATATTCTATACTCATAATTAATAAACATAGGAGATAATTATGAAAAAAGAAAATACAGTAACAAAAACTGAACTAAACAAGTTAGTAAATGAAGTGTTAAACAATTCATCATTTTTAAGAGCAAAGAATGTTTATTGTACTCACTACTTTTGGTTAAAAGACCACAACAAGTATAAAGCAATTTTTGCTGATACTATTGAAAGTTTTGGTCAAAAAATAAGAGAACAATCAGAAGCGTTTATTTTAGATAATAAAAATAAACAAAAAATATAAAAGCAGTAATTCAAGGTAATCCATTTGATTACCTAATTATTACTGTTAGCAATTTATATAAAACTATGCCCAAGATTAATAAAGAAACGATGAAAGTGTTCAGAAATGGTGTTTCTGTTTACAAATATCAGAATAAACAAACTTACTTTTGTCGTTTCTATGTGGGCAGAAACAACAAACAATATTCAAAATCTGGAAGATTTGAAAAATCTACAAAGACAAAAAATATCAATGAAGCAATTAAAATAGCAAATAACTATTATAGAGAATGGTTTACCACAAATCACTCATCTATCATTCAACATAGAAGTTTTGAGATTGAAATTGCTCAACCTTGGTTGAGATATAGAGTAATAAAATACAAAAATAAAACTCATCTTAAAAAGAATGACCAAGGTGAAAGAGATAGAGCAAAATGGGAAAACTTCTTAAAACCTTACTTTGATGATGTTGATTATAAAGACTTTGAACTAGTAGAAACTATCATTAATGATCAGATATTATCTGATTTAAAAGATGATGGAAAATCAGGCAATACGATTAACAAGTATATGTCTGTTCTAAATCAAATGTTTAATAGAGCAAAAGATAGAGGCATCATTGATGTAATACCTGATACTCCAACCGAACTTGTGATTAATACCCCAAGACACCCCTACTCTAACCAAGAGTTAAATTTGATTAATAGAAAGTGTGATGAAGAATATTCAAAGAAAGAAGATAAGTTTTATTTAGAACTAAAAGACTATTTTAATCTATGTAGAAGTGGTGGTTTTAGACCTGGTTTAGAAGTTTTAAATATTAAGAAGAAAGACTTTCAATATCTAACTGATGCTAAAAATCCAAAATTAAGAGTATTAGAATTTACTGTTTATAATACTAAAACTAAACCTACTCATAAAGTTACCTGTAATCCATTTTTTACCGATAAAATATTTCCAGAAATATTAGAGAGAAACTCAATTAAAGATGATGACTATCTTTTATTTCCAAATGAGAAGAATAGAAACAATCTTAAAAATAAAGTTGGTAAAATATTTACAAGATTATCTAAAGAACTTGGTTTGTATTACTTCAAAGATGGTGGCACAAGACCTATCTATTCTATAAGACACACCTATGCTACTGAACTGTATAAAAAAGGGGTAACTATCCAAGATATTGCTACTTCAATGAATACTAGTGAGAGAATGATTATGTCAGTATATCTAGGATTATCTGACCAAACTTTAGTTGAAAGACATAAGAGAGTTTATGGTAATATGAAGATTATAAAGTAATTTCTAACAGTTCTTTTTACTTTATTTGCAAGTGTAACGGTTCTTAATTACAATATTTAAATGGAAGAAGAGTTTAGAAAAGCAAAAACCAATCATATAGATGGAAATTACGAATTTATAATTGATTGTGGAGATTTATATTTTAGTGAAAATGTATCTTTCGAAGATGATTTAGAATACTGCAAA
The DNA here is from genome assembly GCA_018675825.1 of Flavobacteriales bacterium. GTDB lineage: Bacteria > Bacteroidota > Bacteroidia > Flavobacteriales > BACL11. The sequence continues at coordinate 3,249 of JABGXK010000028.1, forward strand.
TCAATTATTGAACTATATAATCCAATTAAAATTAAAAGTATTAGAGTTTTAATTAACTATACTATTCCTTATGAGGAAGATATTGAACTTTTTAAGAAAAAAAATTTAGAGAATTACAAACAGAATAAAGACAATAATTTTTCAGTAATATTA
>JABGXK010000234.1 GCA_018675825.1 Flavobacteriales bacterium
TATTTCTTTTGAAAAGTATTTTATTGAACTGAAAAATAACTTTACTAGATTAGAACTTGAATATTATCAGTCAAATATAGAAGGGGAGATAATTAATAAATTACATGAAATTGGCTTTTCTTATGATTGTATATTATTAAATGCGGGTGGATATACTCATACCTCTGTTGCAATAACTGATGCAATTGCTTCAATTTCAACTGATGTTATTGAAGTTCATATGACTAATATCTATTCTAGAGAAGAGTTTAGAAAAACATCTCTCTTATCTGTTAATTGTAAATCTGTAATTTGTGGTTTTGGACTAGAATCGTATAATCTAGCATTAGCATCTTTAAAGCTCTGAATAGGTTTTCTGATCTTTAAAATAATATCTATATAATATACTCAAATTATATTTGCCACTTAAATTAGAACATTGATTGATTTTCTGACGTTTTGAAATTAAACGAGGTAAGTTTAGATAAAAAACAAAATGTGCTCTTAGAATAGCTAAAACATGACTTAATCCTCTTTTTTTTGTTATAAATTTTAATCCAGCAATACCATCAAGTATTAATCTCAAAAATATTGTCTTAATTAAATCAGTTACTGGAAGATTCTTAAAAAGCATATATAAATTATTTCTAAAATTTAAATATGTCTTAAAAGCAGAGGAGCTATCCAAAGTTCCTCCACCTACATGATAAACTATTGATTGAGGATTAACCATTACTTTATACCCTTTATTCTTTAGCCTCCAACATAAATCAATTTCTTCTTGATGAGCAAAAAAATCATTATCAAAACCATTTACTTCTTTATAATGCTTAGAACGAACAAACAAACAAGCTCCTGTAGCCCAAAAAACTTCAGATATATCATTGTATTGGTTTCTATCATTTTCTAAGGTATCAAAAATTCTTCCTCTACAAAAAGGATATCCTAAATTATCGATAAATCCACCACTAGCACCAGCGTACTCAAATTTTTCTTTATAATTATAATCTAAAATTTTAGGTTGACATGCTGAAATAAGCTCATCATCTTCCATTAAATTAATGATAGGTTCAATCCAATTATTAGTAACCTCAATATCTGAATTGATCAGAACAAAATACTTTTCAGTTAATTTACTAAGAGCCTGATTATACCCTTTTGCAAATCCAACATTATATAAATTTTGAATAATATTCACAGCTGGAAAATTATTTTTAACAAATTCTACTGAGCTATCATCTGAAGCATTATCTGCAAGATATATATTAGCAATATTGCTTTTATCAATGATTATTGGTAAGAATTTTTTTAACCAATCTATCCCATTCCAATTCAGAATTACTACAGCAGTATTTATTTTTTGTGTTTCCATCTATTATGGGACCAAAGATATGAATTTGGCTCTTCAATAATTTTTTCTTCTAAACGTTTAATAAACTTATTTGTTATATCACCATCTTTTGAGTTTTGAGGATCATCTTCAAGTATTTCAAATTCAATACAATAATATCCATTAGATACTTTTGACATATTACAGAATAACACTGGATAATTCATCTTTCTAGCAATTTTTTCAGCGCCAGTAGAATAGGGCACTTGTTGATTAAAGAATTCTGTCCAATATGTTTTAGAATTTACATTAGGATTTTGATCAGAAGCTAATCCTATAATTTTACAATCCTTATTATTAAAAATATAATTAAGACTATCTTTCATTTCAACTAATATAACTCCAAATCTACTTCTTATATTAAGCATTAATTTATCAAAAGATTTATTAGATAATTTTTTATAGACACCAACAAAATCTTGTTTAGCTACTATTGAAACAATCTGACTTGCCCATTCCCAATTATTATGATGACCCATCATTAAAATAATTGTTTTGTTTTCTAATCTATAATTTTCTAAAACCTCTGAATTAATAACTTTTATCCTATTATGATAGAATTCTTTTTTAACACTTGCCATTTTTAATATCTCAATCAATAAGTTAAAAAAGTATCTATAAAAACCTTTTACAACTTCTTTTCTTTTTTTATGATTTATAAGGGTAAGAGAATTTTGAATATTCTGATTAACTATTTTTTTTCTATATCTAAAAATGTAATTAAAGATTATAAAAATAGGGTATAAGATAAAATAAAGAATCGATAAATTTATTGATGATATTAACCAAACTAGAAAATATAGAAATTTATTTATCACTTTTATTGAATACTTATATATGCGAAATTAAGAAATTGTAATATAAGTAAGTCAATAATTAAACTTAATAAAGTATCTATGCTTTGAAAATATTTTTATTTTTGCAAACCACTTTTGGAGAGGTGGCAGAGTGGTCGAATGCACTGGTCTTGAAAACCAGCGTACAGCAATGTACCGGGGGTTCGAATCCCTCCCTCTCCGCAAAAAACCTTGTAAATCATTGATTATCAAGGTTTTTTATTATCCTCTTGATCTTCGTTAAATTTTTAGTCATATATTCGTCTTAACTCCTCATCACATTTTTTAGAATTTCTTAATCCCGGCTTAGCTATGTATTCATTAATCCTAGTAATTTCCTTAGCATCTAATTCATTAGGGAACATTTCCATTATATTTGAAAGA
>JABGXK010000235.1 GCA_018675825.1 Flavobacteriales bacterium
AGGAACTGGAAGTAAATCAGGTGGAAGTCTAAAGCAAGAGATTGGTTCTTTTGGAAAAATGAGAACCTCATTAGGCTATAATTCTGGAAGATTAAAAAGTGGTTGGGGTTATACAGTAGCTGGTTCTTTCAAAAAGGGTAATGGCTTTGTTGATGAGACCTTCAGTGAAGGTTATTTTTATTATGCAAAATTACAAAAAGAGCTAGGTAGCCATATCTTAAGTTTATCAGCTATGGGAGCTCCGCAGAAACATGGACAAAGATCATATAAAAGTGATATAGCAACATATGACACTTCATTTGCTCGATCACTTGGGGACACATCAGACTTTAGTAATAGAATAGTAAATAAAGGAATTAACTATAATAAACACTGGGGTTATTTAGACAGATGGATTTTACAATCTAATGGTGATACTTTACATGCTAATGGAACTTTAAATACTAAACAAAATTATTACCATAAGCCACAATTCTCTTTAAGAGATTTTTGGACTGTAAACGATAAATTTTACATTTCAAATATTGCATATTTATCAATTGGAAGTGGTGGTGGGACAGGAATTAGTGGTAATACAAATAATTATGATTTTTCTGGACAATATAATTTACAAGATGCATATAATGTAAATACAAATAATGTGGATCAGTTCTATTCTAATGAAAATAAGTCTGAAACTTATTTAAGAAGTTCAATGAATAATCATTTTTGGTATGGCCTATTATCAACATTAAATTTTAAAGAATCAGAGAAGATATCTATTTCCGGAGGTCTTGATTTGCGTTACTATAAAGGTGAACACTACAGAGAAGTATACGATCTACTTGGAGGTGATTATGCAATTGATGAGGCAAATGGAATACAGAATTCACAGATTAAAAAAAATGGAGATATTGTTGGTTATCATAATGATGGTTTAGTGAAATGGGTTGGTGGGTTTTCTCAAATGGAATATAGTGATGGGATTATAAGTGCATTTATTAATTTGTCTGCTGCAAATTCTGCATATAAGAGAATTGATTATTTTAGAAAGAAAGATTTAATTCTAGAAGACACAACATATCTTGAAGCTCTAGGGACCTCAGTAAATACAATATATCAATTTGATGAAAATGGAAATATTATTGGTGCGAATAAATATATGATTGAAGATACTATTTTTCATAATGGTAATTATTATACTATGAATTCTAAAGAGGCTAAACTTGCAGAGACATTATGGAAATGGATTCCGGGATTTACTATAAAATCTGGCATGAATTACAATATAGATGATTTTAATAATGCTTTTTTAAATTTAGGTTATATATCAAAGTCACCAAGATTTAATAACGTATATGATTATAGTAATCAACTTTTTAGAGATATTAAAAATGAAAAGGTAATAGCTGCTGAAGCAGGATATTCTTATAGATCTTCTCTTTTTTCAGTAAATGTCAATACCTATTATACATCATGGCAAAACAAACCATCAAACGGGGGCGTAAGTGTACTTATCGATGATGTTTTGTATAAAGCAAATATTAATGGAATGGATGCTTTACATAAAGGATTTGAATTTGACTTTATATATAAAATTCAACATAATCTAAGCTTAGAAGGGTTGATTTCTTTAGGAGATTGGAGATGGAATTCAGCAGATACTGTTCGTTTTCTTGATGATAATAATAATCCAATTGTTGATGACTTTAACAATGAGATAATATCTTCATTTGACGCTAAAGGTGTACACGTTGGTGACGCTGCTCAAACACAACTTGGCTTAAGTATAAGGTATGAACCTACATTTAATTCATATTTAAAAGTTCGAGCTACACACTTTGATAATTATTATTCCGATTTTGATCCTTTATCTTTAAATGGAAATAATGCCCAATTAGAATCATGGAAAATTCCATCTTACGCTATATTTGATTTGCATTGTGGGTACAAGATTAAATTATCACCAGATAATAGATTAAACTTAAGATTAAGTATTCTGAATGTTTTAGATGAAACTTATATATCTGATGCTCAAAATAACGATCCATATAATGCAAACTATCAGGATTTTGACGCAAAATCAGCAGGAGTTTTCTTTGGATTAGGGAGGAGGCTTAACTTATCTGCAACTATAAATTTTTAATAAATAAATAAATAAATAAAATGAAGAAGATTAAGATACTGTTATTATTTGTGATTCTGTTTAAAACAAATTACGCACAAGATATATTTACCGCAAGATCTCAAGGGGTAGGAGCTAATGTAACAATCTCAGGTATTGTTACTAATGGAGATGAGTTGGGACCAATTAGATATATTGAGGATAGTTCAGCTGGATTAGCCTTATACGACATGACAACCAATAATTATATTAGCAGCTGTTTGAGAGGTGATAGTATTACTGTTTCAGGAACATTAGTAGATTACAACGGTCTATTAGAATTGAATCCAAATGCAGTAGCTTTTGTGCATTCTTCAGGAAATATAATGCCATCTCCTCAAATTGTTACACCGTTACAAATAGGCGAGGCTACAGAATCAGAACTAGTGCAAGTTGATAATGTAATTTTTAATTCTGGGGGTTCATCTTTTACTGTTGGAACGCATGATTTTACATCAAATAGTTTGTCAGGAAAAATATATATAAGAACAGGTCATCCATTAGCAAATTCATTAATTCCTTCAGGTCCAGTGACTTTAATAGGTATTTGTTCTCAGTATACTTTTCTTATACCAGCAGTTGATGGTTACCAAATTCTTCCAAGAGATTCTGCAGATATTATTCAATCAGGCAATCTTATTATAACCTCAGCAGTAACACAATCTAATATTACTAATAATAGCTTTGACTTAAGCTGGACAACATCTGATTCTGCGACATCAGAATGTAATTATGGATTAACACCATCCTTTGGTCTAACAGCTAGTACTTTAGGTAATACAAATAATCATTCTATTAGTATTAACGGTTTACAGCCTGCTACATTTTATTATGCTCAGTGTTATTCTGTGAATGGAAATGATACTGCTTTCTCAAATACTGGTATTTATTCTACTGCCTCAAACTCTACCGGTGAGATCAGACCTTATTTTAATCATAGTGTAGATAATTCTGTTTCTACAGGAGTAAATGCACAAAATATTACGACATATTTTAATGATACTATTAAGGCATATATAGATTTAGCACAAAATACTTTAGATATTTGTGTGTATAATGCTTCTGATGCAACAATTGGGACGGCAATTAATGATGCTTATAATCGCGGAGTACAGGTTAGGTATATTGCAGATGATGATGTGGTAAATTCCATGTTAAATAATTTAGACCCCAATATTCCAATTGTTTTTAGAACTCCAGTTCCAGTAGCAGGTATTATGCATAATAAGTTTTTAGTAATTGATGCAAATTCTGTGAATAATTCTTGGATAATGGGTGGCTCAACTAATTGGACAAATCCTAGTAATCTTTTTAATGATTATAATAATTTAATTTTCATTCAAGATCAGGCACTAGCTCTTGCATATACACTGGAGTTTGAAGAGATGTGGTCAGGTATTTTTGGATCAAATAAACAAGATAACACACCACATAACTTTATGGTTAATGGTAAGCATATTGAACTTTATTTTTCGCCATCTGATCAAACTACTAGTCATATATTAGAAGTAATTAATTCTGTTGACTATTCTTTAGAATTCGCACTGTTAGATTTTACTCGAGACGATTTAGGTGATGCTATTATTGATATACATAATAATTTTGGCACTAATGTGAGGGGAATTGTTGAGTCTGAGAATACAACTGGAAGTGAATTTCCAAGCCTAAATAGTGCAGGAGTAAATATTAAATCTCATACAGGAATACCACACACTATACATCATAAATATGCAATTGCAGATGCTGATATATTAGCCTCTGATCCAATACTATTAACGGGCTCTCATAATTGGAGTAATAATGCAGAAAATAATTCTGATGAGAACACTTTAATTATTCATGATCACATTACAGCTAATATTTATCTTCAAGAGTTTACCAAAAGATTTAATGAATTAAGTTCAACTTCAGTTATAAATGATTTTATAGAAATTGATGTTAATGTTTTCCCCAACCCTTCTTTTGGACAAGTTAATATACAATCTGATTTAAGGATATATAGCATAAATATATATCAAGAAGATGGAAAATTAATTAAGATTATAAAAGAACGAAGCTTTTATTTAGAAGGAAATAAAATTTATTTTCTTAAGATAAATTCAGAATTAGGCACTATAGTTAAAACAGTTTTTGTAAAATAAACTTTAACTTTTTTTAAAGATCTCCTCTACTTTTTTAGCAAAATAGATTAGATAGATGAAGCAAAAAACAGTTACCCAGTAAGATTCATGTATTCCTATTATATCTGCTAATTTCCCCTGTATAGGAGGAATAATTGCTCCTCCTAAAATCATCATTACTAAGAATGCTGATCCTTGTGATGTAAATTTACCTAATCCTTTAATGCTTAATGCAAAGATAGAAGGCCACATAATGGAGCAAAATAAACCACCACTAAGGAATGCGAAAATTGCAATATTACCAGTTGTGAATAAGCCAACTAACATTGCAATTACCCCAAATAATCCAAATATTCTCAAAGTTAGTGCAGGTTTATCTTTACCTATAAAAAATCCTGAAATTTGTATAGCGACACAAAATCCAAAAGCAAAAAGATGCTTTATTTCAAATCCGGATATTGCATTTAATGATAAAATCACAGCAAAAGCAATATATGGTACGATTATATATAGCCATTTTTTTAAAGTGTTTGAAGGATTAAAGACTGTAATTGCTCCTGTCCATCTTCCAATCATTAACCCTCCCCAATACATTGATATATATGGAGCGATTTGAGAATCATTGAGTGATCCAAATAAAGAGGTCTTTAATAATTCTCCCAGGTTACTCTGTATCGTAACTTCAACACCAACGTATGTAAAGATTGCTAACATGCCTAGTAATAGTTGTGGATACTGCATAGCCCCCCAGTCTTTTTTGTTTTTTTCTGATCTTTTATAGGCGTAGAACAAACAACCAAAAATAGATATGAGAGCCAATAATAAATATAATAATCTTGTTTTCTCTAAAGGTTCTTTTATTTCATTAATTGATTTTTTAGTGGTTATAACTTCAGCATTAAGATCATCTAACTCATCTGACCATACTTCATCTCCTTTGGTTATTTTTAGATCACGTGTTGAATCTTTCTTGGCTTTTCTTAGTTGAGCAATGGCTTCAGAGAATTCCGTAATAATATCTTTATTTTCCTGATTAAGATTATCTAACTCATCTGACCATACTCCATCTCCTTTGGTTATTTTTAGATCACGTGTTAGATCTTTCTTGGCTTCTATTAGTTGAGCAATAGTATCAGAGAACTCCGTAAAAAGATCTTTATTTTCCTTTGTTAAATTACATGTGGAATTATTAAGATCCTTGTTTATTGAATCATTAAAAAACAGATTGTAATATACAATCCCCTTTTGCTCTATATATTTTTCTTTTATTTCAGTTAGTTGATCAATTTCCTTCTGATCTTCACTTGTATAACTCAAAAAAACTAAGATAAAGAAAGTAGAAATCAATACGGTCATCACTACTAGTGTTTTCATTGCCTTAGATGAGGGTTCAAATTTTGATTCTGATTTGCCTTCTGGTAGTTTTTTTGAAAAATAAAATAATGCAGCAGCTAATAAAAATAAACCTCCTACAGCCAAATACAAAAGTTGGATTTTATTTAAAGTAATTGTATTATTTAGAATCAGACAATTTAATTCGTTTTCTGTAGTTGGCGTTGAGCCAAATAAAATCAATGAAACAACAAGTGGTCCTATTGCTGTACCTAATGAGTTTATTCCTCCAGCTAGATTAAGTCTATGAGATCCTTTCTCTGAATCTCCAAGAGATATCGCAAATGGATTTGCTGCGGTTTGTTGTAAAGAAAATCCTAAGCCTACAATAAACAATGCTATTAGCACATAATAAAATATGCTAGATTCACCAAATTCAGCACCCATAATTGAAGGATACATTATAAAAGCGCCCAAGGTACTAATTAGCAATCCATATATAATACTATTTTTATATCCCCATTTATTTATTATTTCTTTATTTGATGAAGATGACAGAATAAATAGCATAAGTGCACCAAAATAATACGCTCCGTAGAAAGCAAAATCAACTAATTGTGATTGAAATTGGTCAATTTGAAAGTAGGTTTTACAAAATGGAATAAAAACTCCATTACTTGCTGCGATAAATCCCCAAAAAAAGAATACTGTTACTAATGTTGATAATGCTTGTTGATAGTTTTTATTTTCACTCATTTTAAAATTATTTTATTATTATTTCATCCACAAAAATCCATGTTTTACCTCCTGACCCTAGATGCCATTCTGGACAGATTCCATAATTTTGTGCTTTGATTTTTATATATCTTGCTTTTAAATTTTTGACATTTAATTTAAAGTCTTTTTGTAAGCTACCCTCAATGTTATCAGGATAATTTGCTAAAACCTTACCTTGATAGATATATTTTTCTCCATCAATAGAAGTCCAGTAATCTACCTGCTTTGGATAAAATATCCATGATCTGATGTCTTGATGACAGCCCAAAGATATTGAATTAATTGTTTTCACTTTACTTATATCTACTATAACATTTAAATCTTCTCGATAGCCTTGCCAGTTGCCTGTCCTATAATTATTCCCTCCCCTAAGCTGATCAATTAATGTTTTTTTACCAGCCGCTGCATATTGGTTTGCATATTCACTGTTGATCGTAATTTTTTTACTATCATCTCTTGGAAAATATTCACTTGAAACAATTTTACTTTTTACGTTATTTTTGATTGCGTAGCTTAAAATTTTTGTCTGTTTATTAATATTTATTGGATTTTTGTATAATTTATATTTGCTATTATTTATAGAATAATAAATTTCTGCATTATCTACAGATCCAAGTTTAATTTCCTGATTTTTTGAAAATGTTTGACTTAAGGCTATAAAATAAGGAACGGAAGTAATAGTATGTTTAGAAATTTTTGAGACAGGAATTTCTTTATTTCCCCAATTACTTGGCGTTTCCCCCATATTAAAAATTATTTCTCCACCATTAATAATATCTTTATGCTTTAAGAAACTTTTGTTATAATTTTCACCATTTAATTCAGCAGATTGAATATAGATATTTTTATCTGATACATTTTTTGCTTTAATAACAAAAGCTTTATTGTTTTCTAGATTTATTTTTGCTTCTTCAAAAATTGGACTCCCAATAGCATAATAATCAAGTCCTGGAGTTACTGAATAAAAACCTAAGCTGCTGAGCACATACCAAGATGACATTTGCCCACAATCTTCATTTCCAGATAGTCCATCAGGATTTTCTGAATATTGTTCTTGTAAAATTTTAGAAACGTATTTCTGTGTTTTACTTGCTTTACCCACATAATTATATAGGTATGCCATATGATGGCTTGGTTCATTTCCATGAGCATATTGACCAATTAAACCAGTCACGTCAGGCTGGTGTCTTCCACTTGTTTGTGAAGAAGAAAGAAACATGCTATCTAAGTGATTTTCATATTTTATATTCCCTCCCTTTAAATCAATATGTCCTGAAATGTCTTGAGGTGTAAATAAAGAATATTGCCATGCATTTGCTTCAGTATAGTTAAAGTTTACTTCTTCTGCTTTAAAAGGCCCAAACCAGCAGTATGCATTTTTTCCTCTAAAAAAACCTGTTTCGGGGTCGTATAGGTTCTTGTAATTTTGAGCTCTTTTATAAAACCTTTCAGCAATTTTTTCTTCGCCAAGAGAATCTGCCATGATTGCAATACACCAATCATCATATGCATATTCAAGAGTTTTTGAAACTGATTCAGGTTCATCACTAGTTCTTATAAATCCATTTTCTTTGTATGCTTTTAAACCAAACCTTTCACTATCTGCTGATTTTACCATTGCTTCAAGAGCAAGATTAGCATCCCAATCTCTTATACCTTTTACATAAGCATCAACAATTACTGGTATTGCATGATAGCCAATCATACAATCAGTATAGTTGGCTGCTAATTCCCAAATCGGTAATTTCCCTCCGTCTTGATATTGCCTTAATAGTGTCCTAATAAATTCATTTGTTCTATTAGTATTTATAATTGTAAATAGCGGATGAGATGCTCTAAAAGTATCCCAGAGAGAGAAAATCGTATAATGCTTATCTTTTGTATTGTGTTTTTCCATATCCATTCCGATATAATTCCCATTAATATCATTATATGTATTTGGATTTAATGAAGAATGATATAAAGCTGTATAAAAGATTTCTTTTTTGATTTCTGATGAGCTTTTAATTTGAATTTTATTTAGTTCATTATGCCAAGAATTTTCAGCAAGTTTTCTTGTTGCTTTAAAATCCCAATTTTGCACCTCATTTATATTTTCTTTTGCCCCATCTATATCTACTGCTGATATTGCTACTTTCGTCATTAGGGGTTTAGAAAGTATCCCAAAACTTAAGCCAACTACATTGTGATCATTATTGAAAACCTGATTTACAAATGGAGAAGAGAATTTTATTATAAAATGGATTCTCTGTTCACGTGCCCATTCCGTTGAATATCGATACCCCTCTATTGTAACACTGTCAACTATATTAATTTCATGCTTAAGTAATTTATCCCTATGTTTTAAATCTAAAATAACATTTGCTGAATCTTTTAAATCAAATTCATATTTATGAACCCCAACTCTTAAACCTGAAGTTAACTCAACATTGATATTGTAATCTTCCAAAAAAACTGAATAATATCCAGCATGTGCTTTTTCATTATTATGAGAAAATTTAGAAGCATAACCTAACTCATTAATAGATAGTATTGAATATTTTGATGCCTCTACACCATTTCCTAATTCTATTTTTCCTGTTGTTGGCATTAATAAGACATCACCATAATCAGAAATTCCTGTTCCACTTAAATGAGTGTGTGAGAAACCATAAATAATTGAATCAGAATAATGATAACCTCCACAGCCATCCCATCCTTCAAGTCTCGAGTCAGGGCTTAGCTGGATCATACCAAAAGGAACCGAAACTCCTGGATAAGTATGACCATGCCCTCCTGTTCCAATAAAAGGATTAACATATTCTGCTAAGTTTGAATTATTCTTTCCACATGAAATTAGTAGAATAGATAATAGAGTTATTATTAAAGCTTTTTTCATTTTATAATAAATTCATCTATAAATAACCAGCTTTTAGAACCTGCTGCCGGGTGCTCTTTTGGAAGTTTTCCATAATTAGTGGCAATCATTTTAACATATCTGGCAGTTAGTTTTTTATTACATAAAAAGGATTCTTTAAATTTCCCAATGTGCATTGGAGAAACTTCATTTTCTGATTTAAAAATTGAGTTAAAGTTTTTCCCATCAGTTGATATTAAATACTCAACAGATTTTGGTATAATAATCCATGATAGATGATATTGAAAGAATGAAGTTTTAATTTCAGAGAAATTCTTAATTTCTTCCAAGTCAATAGTAACCTCAATATCCTTACCAAAGAATCCTTGCCACTGCCCATCTCTAAAATTTTTGCTACTTCCAACTATTCCATTGCTTAAAGTATTTTTACCTGTCCCTATATAACTATTATCGTATTGTATATGGTACGACACTTTTTTACCTAAACCTTTGTGGTAATTAAGTTCTATTTCTTTTGATGCAGGATTTTTCCTTTTTGTGTTAGTTTCTTGTGTTATGATAATGGCACTTTCTTTTAAATTAAAAGGACTCGTGTATTTAATCCATGATTGATTATTTATTTTATATTCTAATTCCATATTATTTTTACCTTTCTCTATACTTATAATAAACTCATTTTTTCTAAGTTTAATATTATACTTTATAGGTGTTTTTTCATAACCATAGTTTACATTTAACTTATCTAATTTAGGATAATGGTTTTGTACTCTTTGATAAAAACTTTGATAATCTTTTTCTTTTGAACTCCATAGGACTTCACTCATAGCAAGTATTCTTGGGAAAACTTTTGAATCAATTTTTTCTTGAGGAGCATGTTCTGTCCACATATTACATTCGCCACCAATTATATATTTACTATCATTAATGTTTAATTCTTTGGGGATTGGTTCAAATGAATATACTTTTTCTAGATTGATTGCATCAAGGTCATAATCAAAATAACAGTGTGAGGTTGGAGACATTATAGCGTCATGCTTATTTCTAGCAGCTAAAATAGCTCCATTATTTCCTCTCCAAGATTGTATTGTAGCAGAAGGAGCAATCCCACCTTCAATAATTTCATCCCAACCTATTAGCTTTTTACCTTTACTATTCAAGAATTTTTCTATTCTTTTTATAAAATAAGATTGTAGTTCATGTTCATCTTTAAGTTGTTCTTGATCTATTTTTCTTTGACATTTTTTACATTCTTTCCATCTATACTTGGGAGCTTCATCTCCACCGATATGAATATATTCTGATGGAAAAAGATCAATTATTTCCGTAAACACATCTTCAAGGAAAGTATAAACACTATCATTCCCAGCGCAATAAATATCTTTAAAAACACCCCAGTCATTTTCTACTTCTATTGTATCTCCAGTACAAGAAAGATACGGGTATGATGCAATAGCTGCAACGCAATGCCCAGGAAGTTCTATTTCGGGAATAATTTCTACATTTCTAATCTTGGCATATTCCACTATCTCTTTAATATCGGTTTTTGAGTAGAATCCTCCATGTATTTTTCCGTCTTTTTCTTTTCTCCATGCACCAGTATTAGTTAATTCAGGGTATTTATCTATAGCTATTCTCCAGCCTTGATCTTCTGTTAAATGTAAGTGTAAGACATTCATTTTATGATATGATAGTAGGTCAATATATTTTTTTATAAATTCTTTATCTATAAAATGTCTACAACAATCTAAAAGCATACCTCTCCATTTAAATCTTGGATAATCATGAATTTCAACGCATGCTATAGGAGTATTTAATGTATTTCTTTTATAATTAATTGGTATTAACTGTCTCAAACTTTGTATTCCGTGTATTTGTCCTATTGAAGAAGATGCTTCAATAATAATATTCTCTTCACATATTTTTAGATAATACTCTTCTTTTCTAATAGTTTCATTGTGTTTTAATATAATTGAATTTTTTTCTCCATTTAAATCCATTTGAAGAATACTCTTTAAAAAACCTGCCTCATCATAGAAACAACTATCAAATTTTAAATTAGTATGGCTACCAAGATTAAAAACACCATTCTTTACTATAGTTTTTTGAGGTTTTGGGATTATTGTAGCGTTATTGATATGCTGTATATTTTGGTGACATGAACTAATAAGAAAAATTAGTATAGTTAGAAATTTTATCATTTAACAAAAGACACAGCATCAATCATTTTATTAACACCATTTTGATATAGTGCATAATCAAAACCAGTATGAACAGCATACGCTCCGTGATCCCCTTTTTTATTAATTGCTAAATACCCAATTTGCATATCATTATAATTTTGATTTTTTACAATTCGAGCTATACCCTCTTCACACGCCTCTTGTGGACTAGCTCCTTGTCTCATCAGTTCAACAATTAAAAAAGAACCAAGAGTTTTCATTACTGCTTCTCCAACTCCTGTTGCACAACATCCCCCAATTTCATTATCAACAAACATTCCTGCTCCAATAATAGGAGAATCACCAACTCGTCCATGCATCTTCCATGCGAGCCCAGATGTTGTACAAGCTCCTGATATATTACCCTTTTGATCAATAGCAAGTAGACCTATTGTGTCATGGTTCTCAACATTTATAATTGGTTTATATTTTGAATCTTTTAACCACTCTTGCCATTTTAATCTAGCTTTCTCAGTTAATAAATCTTCTTTGTGAAAACCATTTTTAAGCGCGAATTGCAACGCTCCTTCACCAGATAGCATAACATGAGGAGTATTGTCCATTACCTGTCTTGCAACAGATATTGGATGTTTGATATTTTGAAGAAAGCTTACAGACCCGCAATTACCTGTATGATCCATAATACATGCATCTAATGTAACATTACCATCTCGATCTGGCCACCCTCCTAAACCCACACTTGTGCATTTCGGGTCTGCTTCAGTAATCATTACACCTGCTTCGACTGCATCTATAGAGTTGGAGCCTTTTTTTATTAATTTATAAGCTTTTTCATTTGCAGCAAATCCATGTTTCCAGGTTGAAATTACAATTGGTGTACTACTCATTGAGTTTTTATTTTCTTTATTAAAATTAGTTGATGAAGCACTTGAGCTTACAATTGTCCCCAAGGCTCCAATAGATGTTTTCTTGATAAAATCTCGTCTATTTGACATATTTATTTGTTTAAATCATAAAGAGACCAAATTAATAAATTTTCTTTGTTTTTTGCTGTTC
>JABGXK010000029.1 GCA_018675825.1 Flavobacteriales bacterium
AACAACTTTTTTTACTGCTTCATCTTGACTAATAATTGATTTGTTAATCTTATTTGCCATGTTAGATAAAACCTTCTTTTCTTTAGATGCGATAGACTGAACGGTAATTCCTGTCATAATACTTACAACATCTTCAATATGATTTGAATCAACTATTTCTTTCTTTGTCTTTACAGATTTTTCCCATTTTCTTTTTTCTTTATCTAAAGTCTGAATTAAAAGTTTTTCTTGATCTCTAAGATTTGCTGCTATTTCAAATTTCTGTTGCTTAATTGCATTAACTTTATTAGAAGAGGTAATTGAAATTTTATCTTCTAAATGAGTAATTTTTTTTGAGACTTTAATATTTGTTATATGTACTCTAGAGACAGCTTCATCTAATGCATCAATTGCTTTATCAGGAAAAAACCTATCGCTTACATATCTATTTGTTAGATATACACATGATTTAATAGCTTCATCTGTATATGAAACATTGTGATGCTCTTCATATTTATGTTTAATATTTCTGAGAATTTCTATTGTTTCTTGCACACTAGAAGGTTCGATTATAATTTTCTGAAATCTTCTTTCAAGTGCACCATCTTTTTCAATATATTGTCTATACTCATTTAATGTAGTAGCTCCAATACATTGTAATTCTCCTCTAGCTAACGCAGGTTTAAACATATTAGATGCATCTAAAGATCCTGATGCGCCTCCTGCTCCAACTAATGTATGAATTTCATCAATAAATAAAATAATTTCTTTATTATTTTCAAGTTCAGTAATAATACTTTTAAGTATTTCCTCAAATTGACCACGATATTTTGTTCCAGCAACAATTGCAGCTAGATCAAGCATAATAATTCTTTTATTAAAAAGATTTCTTGAAACTTTTCTATTAATAATTCTTAATGCCAAACCTTCTGCAATAGCAGATTTCCCAACTCCAGGTTCACCTACCAAAATTGGGTTATTTTTTTTTCTTCGACTTAAAATTTGTGAAACTCTTTCAATTTCTTGATTTCTTCCAATAATAGGATCCAACTTTCCTTGTTTTGCATATAAAGTTAAGTCTCTTCCGAAATTGTCTAATACAGGAGTACTAGTTTTTGAACTTTTTTCTTTTTCTTTAGGTGTACTAGATGGCCCAAATATACTATCATCTTCATTAACATTATCTTCACTATAAGCATCACTATCTTCAGAAATAATATTAATATTTAATGATTGATATTCTTCTAATATAATTTCATAATCAATATGTAAATGTTTTAAGGTTGTTGTAATGATATTATTATCATCTAGAAGAATTGATAATAAGACATGTATAGTTTTAATTTCATCCTCAATAAGATTTTTTCTTTCAAGAATAGATTTTTTTAAAATTCTTTCTGCTTGTTTGCTAAATGAAATTTCATTTTTATTTAGAGTATTGTTATCTAGATCAATTTTAATTGTATTTTCAATAATAGTTTTTAAATCAATTGGATCAACATCAAGATTTTTTAAAACTTCAATTGCGGAGCCTCCGCCATCTCTAAGGATACCAAGAAATAAATGTTCAACTCGAATTGAATTATGACCTAATCTTATTACTTCTTCACGTACAAAAGTGAAGACTTCTTTCATTCTATTTGAGAAACCTGTATTCATTTTTTTTTTAATAAATATTAATTATATAAACTTTTGCAATATATTAGAAAAATTCTTATAATTAATGGATAAATAGTTACTATTTTCTTAACAGATATTGTTCATAACTTCAGAGCGAAAAATAGCTTATTTTATTACATTAAATTTACTAAATTTCTTTAATTTGTTTTCTAATCAAAATATCTAATATTTTATGTCAACGGAAGAAAAAATAATTTCAATCAATATTGAAAAGGAAATGAAATCAAAGTATATTGATTATTCAATGTCTGTAATTGTTTCTAGAGCTCTTCCTGACGTTAGAGATGGTTTTAAGCCAGTACACAGAAGAGTATTGTTTGGAATGCATGAGCTAGGTATTAAATCGAACACAGCATATAAAAAATCAGCAAGAATTGTTGGTGAAGTATTAGGTAAGTTTCATCCACATGGAGATACTTCAGTATATGATGCTATGGTTAGAATGGCACAAGAATGGAGTTTGAGATATATGATGGTTGATGGCCAAGGAAATTTTGGTTCTGTTGATGGTGATAATCCAGCAGCGATGAGATATACAGAAGCAAGAATGAAAAAGGCTGCTGAGGATATGCTATTGGATATTGATAAAGATACTATTGATTGGAATGATA
>JABGXK010000236.1 GCA_018675825.1 Flavobacteriales bacterium
CATCTAAATGGGTAAAAGAATATAAACAGATTTGGCCTACTCTAGAAAATAAAAGACTCAAGTCTAATATGGAGTGGGAAAAGGAATCTGGGAAGTTAGCATGGTCGGGTGGTTCATATGCATGGCATAAAAAGAACCCGGAATTTTGGGAAGACTTTTATGAACAGGTACCTACACTAAGACAGTTATATTGGGCAGGTGGTGAAGCACTTATAATGAATGAACATTATGAGGTTCTTGAAAAAATTATTGAAATGGGGCATGCTAAAAATATTGAATTGAGATATAATTCAAATGGTATAGAATGGCAACCTAATTTATTTGATCTTTGGAAAGAATTTAAAAATGTTATTATGCATTTTAGTATAGATGATTATGGTGAACGTAATCATTATATTAGATATCCTGCACCATGGAAAAGAGTTGTAAAACAATTACACAAAATAGATGATTATCCACATGGCAATCTAAGATTAACAACTGCAACATGTGTTACAGCTCTAAATATTTTTTACCTACCTGAATTTATAACTTGGAAATTAGAAGAAGATTGGAAGTTATTAAATAAATTTCCTGCCGGTGCCGGAATGATAGATTTGCACTTAGCATATTGGCCGCCCCAATTAAATTGTAAAGTATTACCTGATTGGTTTAAAAAAGAAACAACATTAAAATATAAAGATTTTGGAAAATGGTTAAAGAGTAATTGGAAGAAGTGTAATGGGGTTGATGATTTAACTTGGGATGAATGGAAAGAGTTACCCTATGGTATAAAGAGATTAGAAGGATTAGTATCATTCATGAACGATGAAGATTGGTCGGAAAGGTTACCAGAAACAGTTGAATGGTGTTATACAGTATCAAAAAAAAGAGATTTAGATTTTAATAAAATATTTCCAGATCTTGAATGGTTAGAGTGGTATAATAAATAGTAAAAACATATTATGAAATTGACATATTTAAATAAAACAGTTGAAATTAATATTCCATCAACCACAAAACGGTTAAAGCAACAAGTTCTAGAAGATTTTTTTGATTCATATAAAGATGCAGATAAGGAACCATATGAAAATGAAGAATTTTTATTTAAATTGGGTTCGTTTGAAGGTTCTTCAGATATAGAAGAAATTCCTGTTAATGTTATAGGACAATGGATGTCTGGTGGGGCAGATAGTTCTTTATTGGCTTATCTATTGTGTAAAAAAATACGTGATGAAGAATTGGATATTAAATTTCAACCTATATCTGTTCGTAGAGGCAGAGCGAACAATCCTATATATGCCGGAAACGTAATAGACTTTATAGAGGAAGATTTGGGTGTTGATTTCATTTTACCTCACGAGGTTTATTATCCTCCATTGGATGATGAATATATGAGAGAAATAAAAATATTTTGGGAAAGAGATGATTATAATTTTCGTCATCGTAAATTTGAAATATTATATTCAGGAATCACTTCAAATCCACCAGCGGATGATTCAACAATACCTAAGAACAAAGAACGTGTTAGGGATGTCACTGAAGTTGGTAAAATTGTTGAACAACGAAATGGATATAGACATTATATAAATCCATTTATAAATGTTAATAAAAAATGGGAGGCAGAAGCATATAAAGATAAAGGATTATTAGATTCTTTATTTCCATTGACATATAGTTGTGAAGGAAGTATTGAAGCCACAAAACATCATACTCAACATTGTAAAAGGTGTTGGTGGTGTCAGGAACGATATTGGGCATTTGGTAGATATGTATAATATAGAAGACAAGTCAAATAGATATCAGATTATTTGGGATTTAGGTCGTAGATGTTCTTATGCATGTACATATTGCCCCCCTCATCGTAATAATAAAACTTCTCCGTTTATAGATTTTGAAACATTAAGAAAAACAATGAGTGGTGTTGCAGAGTATGCTCTTCTTTATGATAATTTTAGAAAGAAACCAGCTAAAAAGAAATTAAGTTTTACAGGAGGCGAACCAACTGTTCATCCGGATTTTTTTAAACTTTTAAAATATATTAAAAACGAATTTCCTGATTTTAGTAGAGGCCTTACAACTAATGGTTGGTTTGGAAATAATATATTAGATAAGGTATTGTCTTATACCACCGGTGGCACTATATCATATCATTGTGAATCAACAAAGAAACAAAAAAATCAAGTAATATCAAATGCAATAGTTTTAAGAGAAAAATATAAATGTAATGTAATGTTTCATAAAGATTACTTTTGGGAATGTGTAGATGTTTGTGAAAAGTTGGAAAAGAATGGTGTTGATTTTGTGCCCAGAATTATTGGTGATGATAACCCCACCGACAAGAAATCGATTAAATATGGATATACTCATGTCTATGGTCGCGAAGAAATGAAATGGTTTCGTAATTATTGGAAACAGAAAGGACAAAATGTTACAGAAGAAGGAGACACACAAAAAGGATTGGGAAGGCCATGTTGCGGAGGAAGATGTTTCAAAGCAGACGGCGTGGA
>JABGXK010000237.1 GCA_018675825.1 Flavobacteriales bacterium
AAATGACTTTCTCTCATTATAAAAAATATTTGAGTATTCTACTTTTTGCTTATCATCGATTTTAGAAAGAATTTGTTCAAAATCAGCTTGATTAGGATTTTCAGAATAATTTCCATTGAAAACTACTAAATATTCATCCATGCTTCTTACATAATTTCTTATAGATCTAAATTTTCTGTCATAATCTTTATTCGCTTCTTCTTTACTATATATTTTATCTCTATTTCCATTAAGCTCTTGATAGGCATTCCAAGCAATCACTATACATTCATCAGTACTATCAAATATTACACCGTCAACATCAAACGCAACAACTTCTCTTTTGGTATTCATTATAGAAATTTGGTTTCAATATCTTCAAATCCCTCTATAGAGATTCTATAAGTATCATCCTTTGCTAAATAAACTTTTTCTCTAACTCTAGGAGGTGCTCCTGTAATTATTAAGTCTCCTGGATACAAGGTCATAAAACTTGATACATACTCAATAATAATATCAACATCGAATATCATATCATTTGTATTACCCTCCCTTAAAAGATGATCATTTTGATATGCTCTTATCATTTTATTCTTATAGCTAAAATTAGTTTCAATATAGTCTCCAGTTGGACAAAATCCATCTTGATTTTTAGATCTTGCTAGATGATGATCTCGTCCCTCAGTATTATGACACGTAATATCATTAACAATAGTGTATCCAAGGATACAATCTTTCACCTCAGAAGCATTGATATTTATAATCTTTTGTTTGATTATGACCCCTAACTCTGATTCACCCCAAGCTTTTAAATCTCTAGGTAGAGTAACTCTTGATTTTGAAGAAATGATCGCATTACTTGCTTTCAGGAAAATTAGTGGTTTTTGGCTATCTAAATTTCCACTTACACCTGGATAATTAAGTGCTACACCAATAATTTTTGTCGGGCTGATTGGACTTATTAATTCACATTCTTTTAAGTTAAATTGGTTATTTACATCAAAACAACCATCTCCTAAATCACAATTATATGGGTCATTGCCAGTTATGAATGGAGTAATGCTTCCATCCTGTAACCTGCCAAACCTTTGATAATCCTCTTTTTTATAACGAACTATTTGCATCTTGAATAGAAAAATAAATTATTTAACTTAATAACAGTATTATGAATTTTAATAAATTTTTGTTTTAATTCTTTTAAGATCTCAATTACTTATCCATCATGATATTAAATTATTTACTATATGATATAACTTTATTCAAATTGATGATAAATAATTGAATTAAGATACTATGAACCTTTTAAAGATAACTAAATAATAATGACTAGTAAAAAAATACTAATTACAGGGGCAGATGGCTTTATTGGATCACATCTAACAGAAATGTTGGTTGAATCTGGCAATGAAGTAACCGCTTTAGCGATGTATAATTCTTTCAATGACTGGGGATGGCTCGAAGAAGTCAAGTGCAAAGCAGATATTAATATAATTTCTGGAGATATTAGAGATTCAGATTTCTGCAGAAAAATAACAAAAGATATTGAAGTTATTTATCATCTTGCAGCATTAATTGGGATTCCATATTCATATCAGGCCCCGCATACTTATGTAGATACAAATATAAAAGGAACTCTAAATATTTGTCAATCTGCATTAGATAATGATATCGAAAAACTAATACATACTTCAACAAGTGAAGTTTATGGAACTTCTCAATATGTTCCAATAAATGAAAATCCCCCACTGCAGCCACAATCACCATATAGTGCTAGTAAGATATCCGCAGATGCAATGGCTATGAGTTTTTATAATAGCTTTGACCTTCCATTAGTGATTGCTAGACCATTTAATACATATGGACCAAGACAATCTTCTAGAGCAATTATCCCTACAATTATTACCCAAATTGCTAGTGGATCTAAGGTTATAAATCTTGGTGATCTCACGCCAACAAGAGATTTTAGTTTTGTTATTGATACATGCAATGGATTTAAACTATTAGGTGAATCATCTAATGTAATAGGAGAAACTATCAATATAGGCTCAAATACAGAAATTAGCATTGATGAACTCGTAAATAAAATAAAATATCTAATGGGGAGTGATGTTGAGATTAAATCAGATAATGAAAGAATAAGACCAAAGAATAGTGAAGTATTTAGATTAGTTTGCGATAATCAAAAAATAATAAAACTAGTATCATATAAGCCTCTAACAGATATTGATTCAGGCCTAAGGAAAACAATAGATTGGGTTTTAGAACCAGACCATCTAAAAAGATATAAGACAGAAATTTTCAATGTATAGCAACTTAATAGATTTTATAAGAAAACTATATAATTCTTCTGACCAAATTCAGTTACATGAGCCATTTTTTAATGATAAGGAAAAGAGTATATTGCTTGAAGTAATTGATTCCTCTTTTGTTTCAAGTGTAGGTGAAATGATTGGAGCATTTGAAGATAGAATAAAAGAATACACTGGGTCTCAATATGCTGTAGCAACAGTAAATGGGACTTCAGCACTGCATATAGCTATTCTACTAGCAGGTGTTGAAAAAAATGATGAAGTTATTACACAATCATTGACTTTTGTAGCTACATCTAATGCGATTGATTATTCTAGAGGGGTACCAGTCTTCTTAGATGTTGATAAAGATAGCCTAAGTCTTTCTCCTGATAGCCTTGATTCCTTCTTATCCAAAAATTGCGAAGTAAGAAATGATGGATTTTGCTGGAATATTACAAGTAATAGAAGAATAAAATCCTGCATAATCATGCATACATTTGGTTTATCAGGCAGAGTTGAAGCAATCAAATTAATTTGTGAAAAATATAATATTTTTCTGATTGAGGATGCTGCTGAATCACTTGGAACAAAATCTTTAGATGGGCATACAGGCACCATAGCTGATATTGGCATACTAAGTTTTAATGGAAATAAAATCATTACCACAGGCGGTGGTGGAATGATTCTGATGCAAGATGAGGTTTTAGAACAAAGAGCTAGGCACCTTACTACCACAGCTAAAGTGAAACATCCTTGGTTGTTTGAACATGATAGAGTTGGATATAATTATAGAATGCCTAATTTAAATGCAGCATTAGGATTAGCTCAAATTGATAAACTACCTAGATTTATAGAAGAAAAAAGAAAAATTGCAAATAGTTATCAAATCTGGGGGCAGGACAATAATCTGAATTTTGCACAAGAACTAAATAATACAGTCAGTAATTATTGGCTGAATGCTTTAATTGCTGAAAATATTGAAGCAAGAAATGAAATTATTAAAGAGACTAATAATAATGGAATTATGACAAGGCCATTATGGACTCCAATGCATCTTTTACAAATGAATCAAAAATATGAAGCTTACAGTTCAATGGAAAATACAACATGGCTTTTTGATAGAATAGTTAATGTACCCAGTAGTTTTTCAGAAGAGTTGAATTTTTAGGCTTTATTTAATGGCATCAATATGATTAAAAAAATTATACTTATAGGTGCAGGAGGTCACTCTAAATCCTGTATAGATGTTATAGAAAGTTCAAGCGAATTTGATATTGTTGGATTAATAGACAATGACCTAGATCAAAAAAAAATATTAGATTATCCAATATTGGGAGATGATAGTAACTTATTAGCTTTCAGAGATAAGATTGCATATGCTTTCATCACAGTAGGTCAAATCAAAAATGCTAATTTAAGAGAGAATCTATATAACAACCTAGTCTCTCTTAATTTTAAGATTCCTATAATAAAATCTTCCTTGGCTTATGTATCTCCACACTCGAACATTCTATCGGGAACTATTGTCATGCATGGCTCTATAGTTAACTCTGCAGTTGAAGTAGGGACTAATTGCATCCTAAATAGTAATTCGTTAGTAGAACACGATTGTAAAATTGGAAATAATAGTCATATTGCAACAGGTGCAATTCTAAATGGCGGTGTAAATATTGGAAATAATAGTTTTATTGGAAGTAATACTGTCATTAAACAAAATATCAATATTGGAAATAATTGTGTTATTGGTGCTGGCTTATTTATTAAAAAAAATATCAATGATGGAGTAACTATAAAGTAAATTATTATGACTTTAATAATAGCGGAAGCCGGAGTAAATCATAATGGTGATATTAAATTAGCTAAAGATTTAATTGATATTGCCTCTAATGCAGGAGCCGATATTATTAAGTTTCAAACTTTTAAAGCTGAAAA